>CAZHLB010000220.1:0-9372 GCA_964533005.1 uncultured Saprospiraceae bacterium | reverse complement strand
AACCTCTTTGTCAACCGACAAATGAAACATCCCAAAAAATTTCATTTTTTCTCTCTCAAAAACCCGTTTTCCACCTGTCAGCTTTAGGCTCGCATCCCTGCATTTTCAATTCCAAAGCATGAGCAGCAAGAAATCCGCAAAGCCTGCCGCAAAGCAGCAACAGGTGCAACCGAAACCGAAATCAACCGCCGCCAAATCTTCCAACTGGCTCGTCCGCCCCTCCACCGAAACGGAGCAAGACCCCTTGCTCAAAAAAATCTTCGCCGCAGCAGGCATCGCTATCTTGCTGACAACCATCATTTTAGCCCTCGGCAGCGGCATCAATGCAGACGACGAATATCAGAATGACTACTCGCAACGGCTCGTCCGGCACTACGGTGGCGACGAAGCCGCTCTGCAAATTGACTCGACCGCCAAAGACCCCTACAACAAGGGCAAAATGTATTTCTACGGCGGCGTTTTCGACCTGCTCAGCGGCTTGACCAATGCTGCCTTCGGAAACGACGTGCTCGACCAGGGCTACCACGATGTGCGGCACGTTTTCAATGCGATTTTTGGCTTCCTCGCCATGCTGTTCACGGCGCTTTTGGCGAGGGAAATTGCCGGGTGGCGAGCGGGTATTTTGACGCTCGTTTTGATGTTTCTCTCGCCAAGATTTTTAGGTCATTCGCTGATGAATCCGAAGGATATTCCCTTCGCCGCTGGCTACGTGATTGCCTTGTATTACATGGTTTTGCTGTTCCGGCAAATGCCAAAACCCACCTGGAAAACGGCGCTGGGCTTGGCGCTCGGCATCGGTCTCGCCATTGGCACGAGGGCTGGCGGGATGATTTTATTTGCCTACCTGGGTCTGTTCGCAGGCATTGATTTTTTGATGAAAAGAGGCACGAAAGGCACATCCGGCGACGGGCAAATGATTGGAAAATATGCAGTCTGGGGTGCAGGCGCTGCTGCCGCTGGGTTCGTCATTGCGCTGCTTTTTTGGCCCTACGCCATGCAATCTCCGTTTAGCCACCCGTTCGATGCGCTCGGCGAATTTTCCAAGCTGGGCGTGAAAATCCGGGTGCTGTTCAAAGGCGAAAACGTGATGTCCGACCAGACTTCCTGGGACTACCCGGTGCAGTGGATTTGGCGAACTATCCCGCTTTTCACGCTGCTCGGCTTCGTTGGCAGCCTGGTTTTGTTGAAAAAAATCCTCGACCGATATGCCGTTTTGCCGGTGTTGCTGGCACTGTTCGCCGCCGTTTTTCCTGTGCTTTACATTATTATTAAGGATAGCATTTTGCACGACGGTTGGCGTCACCTGACTTTCGTCTATCCGGCGATGGTCGTGATGGCGGCGCTTTTCTACGTGACTTTGGAGGGAATGCTGGCGCAAAACAAGGTTGGAAAATATGCGGTCTATGTTGCGGTCGTGTTGATGGCGCTCGAACCGGCGGTTTTCATCGCCCGAAATGCGAAGGTTCCCTACGTTTATTTCAGCCCGGCGAGCGGCGGAATCAGTTCCGCCCTCGGAAATTTTGAAACGGATTATTGGGGTGTCGGCGTCCGCCAAGCATTGGAATGGCTGGAAAAAGAAGGCAAAATCAAGCCCGGTATGACCGAAACGGTGACCATCGGCACCTCTTTCGTGCATAACGTGCGCACCTACGTGGAGAAAAAATACGGCGGTAAAGTGGTGGTGCTTTACCAAAAATTCAACGACCGATACACCCGCCCCTGGGACTACGGCATTTTCCCTTCCCGGTACATTCGGGGCGGTCACCTGCGGGCAGGCACTTGGCCCAACAGCCGCTCCATCCACGAAGTCACCGCCAACGGCGTCCCGCTGGTCAGTGTGGAGCAAGGCGGCGGCGCAGTCTTCGAGGGCGAGGCATTTTTCAAAGAAAAACAGTGGCAGCCTGCCGCCGATGCCTTCCAAAAAGAGACCCAAGCCTACCCCGACAATGAAATCGCCTGGATGAAACTGGCGATGGTCTTTTTCAACAATTTGAAATTTCCGGAGACCCGCCAAGCCGCTGACGAATTGCTGAAAATTGCGCCGGAAAACACGACCGCTTATGTCTATCGGGGCTTGGCGGCAATGAACACCAACGACCTGGCAAGCGCCAAAACTGATTTTCAAGCTGCGGTGGATGCGGAAGGCGACAACTCGACGGCATTATATTACCTCGCCCTTGCCCAGGCGCAGAGCGGGGACAAGACGAGCGCCTTGCAAAATCTGGACAGGGTGATGCAGCTTGCGCCGAATTTTCAGCAGGCTGCGGAGTTGCGCAAGCAGTTGATGCAGCAGTAATAGTATAGGTTCGAGTTTTGAAAGTGTCGCTTGCGAGCCGTGTCCAAGTCGCTTTTGTCATCCTGAAAGGAACTGTTCCGTCCCTTCAATTTTGCCTGCAAGGGACGGAACAGTTCCTTTCAGGATGACAAAAGCGACTTGGACACGGCTCACAAGCGACGTTTTCAGACTCTATGCAACTCAATTTCCAATGAAAAAGTCAAACACCACTTCTTTTGAACTACGGAAATACCGCCTCATTGAATCTATTATTCACCTACGAGATGAGCAGGTGCTTGGCAAGCATGAAGCATTAATGTGGCAATTCAAAAAGAATTCTTCGATTGATTTTTGGAATGAATTAACCGAAGTAGAAAAGGAAAGTATTGAATTGTCAATCAAACAGTTAGAAGCAGGCGAAGGCATTCCGCATGAAACAGTCATGGCTGAATTTAGAAAAAGATATGAGGCTTCACTCAAACCAATGACTTACAAAGAGTTGGAGGAACGGGCTTTGGTAGCAGAAGAAGATATCAAAGCCGGAAGATTGACTGATATCGAGGACTTAATGCAAGAAATAAAACCATAACTAAAAAAACGCCTGTCTTGAACTACAAACTTCTCTTTCCCACCTACCGCAACCGCTTCCGCTTCATCCGTGAAAACCTCACGCAGTTTTGCAAAGCGAAAAAATTCACCAAAGGTCTCAGCCTTGGCACCGGCGAAGGCGACTACGACCCCATGATTGCCGCCGTTTGCAACCATGTAACCGGGTGCGATATCAATGAAAACGACGTCGCTTTTGCCCGCCAACTTAATGCGCATATTCCCAACCTGCGCTACCAGGTCGAAAATGCGCTGAAACTGACCTTCCCCGACCAGACTTTTGACCTCGTCGTTTCCGTCGAAGTGATGGAGCACGTCGGCGACCCGGAACGCATGACCCAGGAGGTCGCTCGCATCCTGAAACCGGGCGGGTTGTTTTTCGTCACCTTTCCGCAAATCCGTTTTCCGTGGACGTATGACCCCATCAATTACCTGTTCGGAAAAAGGACGATTGGGCAAGGCGCATACGCCTTCGGACACGAATATCTCGTTGACGCAGAAGCATTTAAAGGCTGGGCAAAAAAATATGGCTTGGAATTATTGAAAGAAAAAAACCTGAGCGGCTACTTCGTCGGGCTGGCGGAAATGTACTGGACGGGCATCGTGCAGCGGTTGTTCAAAGAGAATGCGGGCAACGTTTCCGGTGAAAAAGAAAAGGTGGTGAAGCTGCGCCCCGACACGAAAGAGCCTGCCCTTGTAAAACTCACCGATGCCTTCGTCCGCCTCGACGATGCGCTTTTCAAGCATGCAAAACACTCGGTTGGGAAGGGGTTTGTGCTGCGGAAACAGTAGCCTGACCATCGCCCTGCATCAACAGCCGCCTATGCTGCTCGCCCCAGGCGCTCAATGCATCGAGCATTGGCTTGATGCTCTCCGCATGAGCCGTCAGTTCATATTCCACCGTCACCGGTTTAGTGTCGAGCACCCGGCGGGTGATGAGGCGGTTTATCTCCAAGTCCTGCAATTCCTTCGAAAGCATTTTTGGCGTGATGCCGCTCACGTTGCGCTCCATCTCCCGGAAGCGCTGCTTGCCGCCCATGAACAAGGCAAATAAGATGGGCAATTTCCACTTCCCGCCCAGGAATTCCAGCGCATCGTAAACTGCCCGCATGGAGACGGGGCAAACTTTTTCAATATCGCTCAAAGGCTGGCGACGGCGACCGTTCAGGATGGGTTGACTTACCATGACGCAAAAATTTTGAATTGGCTTTGGCAAAGAAAGCCGTTTGGCTGATACTATCCCAAAGTATAGTGCTATACATCAGGAAAGCGATAGCAAAAGTATAGCGACTTGCCCGCAACTTTGCCTCGTCGTTCAAAAAAAATTTTGGCAGCGGTTCAAAATTGATTTTCAACTCTTTTTAATTCACATAAAAAACTTCAAGTCATGATTTTAGTAACAGGAGCCACCGGGCATCTCGGCTCGCAAACCATTGATTTTCTTTTGAAAAAAACAGCGCCCGCCAACCTCGCCGCCCTGGTGCGCAACCCCGAAAAGGCTGCCGCCTTGCGGGAAAAAGGCGTCGAAATCCGCATCGGCAACTACGATGATTATGCTTCGTTGGTCAAGGCTTTTCAAGGCATTGACAAACTCTACTTCGTCTCCGGCAGCGATATTGCCGCCCGGAGTGCGCAGCAACAAAACGTGGTGAATGCCGCCAAAGAAGCAGGCGTGAAGCACGTCGTGTACACCAGTTTCCAGCGAAAAACAGAGGACGGAACCTCGCCCATCGCCTTCGTGGCTGATGTGCACCTGAAAACCGAGCAATGGCTGAAAGCCTCCGGCATCCCCTACACCATCATGAAGCATGGGCTTTACGCAGATATGCTGCCGATGTTCATGGGCGAAAAGGTGATTGAACAAGGCTTGATTTACCAACCTGCGGGAGATGGCAAAGCCGCTTTCACTTTGCGGAAGGATATGGCAGAAGTAGGCGCAGTCGTGCTAACCAGCAACGGGCACGAAAACAAGGAATACAATATCGTTGGCAACAAGGCTTGGTCTTATACTGAAATCGCTGAATTGCTCACGGAAATCACCGGCAAAACCATTCGGTACGTGTCGCCGAGTATCGAAGAATTTATCAATACTTTGACTGCCGTTGGTGTGCCGGAAGAGTATGCCGGGTTTTTTGCAGCCTTTGCCAAATCCATCGAAGCGGGTGAGTTTGAAGATACTTCCTCGGATTTCGAGCGGCTGGTTGGCAGGAAGCCTGCACAGTTGCCTGATTTTCTGAGGACGGTGTATGCATGAAGTGAATCTTCCTACCGGAAAACTCAAGTCATCTCGAATTATTCAGTTCGGGATGACTTTTACTGATTCAGCCTACGTAGAGCGCCATCTTAAATCATTAATTCTTGCTCGGTGAAGCCCAGGCGCATATTTGATTTGTAATAGCTTCAACATCTCTTCATAAGCCCACCTATTCTGCCAAAAATCCACTGCCGTTACTTCCAAAATCAAAACCGGCAACTCCTTCTCCGTTTTAAAATACTGGAAATAAGCCTCTTGCAATGATTGTAAATATGCGGGTTGAATATTCTTTTCAATATCCCGCCCCCGGCTGCGTATATTATTAATTAAATCCTCCACCGGGCGGTGCAGATATACCAGTAAATCCGGCTTTTGAAAAGTAGTATTCAACGTATGAAACAGTCGTTGGAACAGGCGGAACTCCTCATCATTCAGGTTATTCTTCGCAAAAAGCAGGGTCTTGATGAAAAAATAATCCGCCACGATGAGCTGCGGAAATAGCTCCGGTTGCGCCAGCGATTCCTGCAATTGTTTGTGCCGCTCGGTCATGAAAAACAGCTCGACCGGGAAGGCGTACCGCTCCGGGTTTTCATAAAAATAAGGCAGGAAAGGATTGTCCGTGAACTGCTCCAGGATGAGGCGGCAGCCAAAATCGGCTTCCAGCATCTTGCAGAAAGTGGTCTTCCCAGCGCCGATGTTTCCTTCGATGGCGATGAAATTGTGCGGAAAAGGATGGTTGCTCATGGTTCAGGGATTGTTGGTGGCAAGCATTTCAGTTTCCAAAAGCACTACGTCGAGTTCGTCTTCCGACTCCTCGTAAAGTTCTTCGATGGTCTTGTCCAAGACCGGATGCTTTTTCAGCGGCGCAATTTCAAGCATGGGCACGAGCGCAAAATTCCGACGGTGGAGCAAAGGGTGTGGAATGGTTAAGTCTTTGGTTTTCAAAACTTTGCTGTCGTAAAACAGGATGTCAATGTCCATCGTGCGGGCTTCCCACTTGTTGCGGCGAGTCCTGCCGAGCGCATTTTCAATTTCAAAAATGGCTTGCAAAACCTCCATCGGTGAAAGTTCGGTGGTGACTTCCAAAGCCTGGTTCAGGTATTCCGGCTGCTCAACGTGCCCCCAGGCAGCCGTTTCGTACAGGCTGGAGGCTTTCACCACGTTGCCAATTTTTTCAGTGATGAGTTGCTTTGCTGCTTGCAAATTTTGTTGGCGGTCGCCGAGGTTGCCGCCGGTGAGGAGGTGGATTTTTTTCAACTTATTCATAGGTGGGCAAAAGTAAGCGGAAAGGCAGGTTTTGGGGGTTCAGGTTTCAAAAGGTTTCAGGGTTAAACGGGCAAACAACGTCGGCAGGGTTCAAAACCCTGTTGATTCCCCACAGAATAACCGCCCATTTTGGGCACGTCTTCAAGTCTGCACGCCCGCAAGTCTGCAAGTCGCTTTTGTCATCTTCGCAGAAGACCTACGCTGTTTGACGTGCCGTCTGCAAGTCTGCACGTTTACAAGCCTGCAAGTCCCTTTTGTCATCTTGGCCGAAGACCTTGACTGTTTGTGGTGGAGACATTGAGACCGCACGGGCAACAGCGGAGGTGGTCTTCGAAGATGACAAAAGCGACTTGCAGACTTGCAGGCTTGAAGACGTGCCCAAAACAGGCGGTTATTCTATGGGTAATGGACAGGGTTCAAAACCCTGCCGACGTTTTACCTGGTTGGGCTGCGAAAAGTCAAACTTGTTCCTGCGCTTAGTCAATGCTTCTGCCGCTTGCTTCTTCGTCCTTTGAAGCCTCCAAGTGACCCAACTCACTGAGCCGAAAAACCAAAGGGCAGACATTTGCCGCATGAATATTTTTCTAACCAAAGATTCATATTTCGGGTGATTAAATTGTTTTACCGGAGCATCCTGTGTGGATGCTCTTTTTTGTTGGTTGATAAGGGTTTATGAAGGTTGATGGGGTTGATATCAACTCCATCAACCTTCATAAACCCTATCAACTCTAATTAACTCAAGAAAATGAAAACTGAAAAAAGCACCGTCAATTTCAACGACCTCATCAAAGGGGAAAAGCCTGTCCTGGTTGATTTTACTGCCACCTGGTGTGGCCCCTGCCGGGCAATGGCGCCCGTGCTCGAAGACGTAAAAAATCGCATCGGCGACAAGGCGACCATCGTCAAAATAGACATTGACCACAACGAACAGTTCGCTTCAGCCATGGGAATTCAAGGCGTCCCGACCTTTGTCTTGTTTCAAAAAGGCAAGGAGCAATGGCGCAAGGTGGGCATGATTTCAGGGCAGCAATTAATGAGTGTGTTGGAAAGCCATGCTGAAAAAGCAGCAATGGCGCAGCCGTAATTCCGGGCGAACGGCTTTATTTTTTACGCAAAAAGGCAATCGGTGAAAAAGGCAGCAACCTTTCCCGATTGCCTTTTTTGTTCCTGCGATATGGCTAACTTTGAGCCACCTGTTTTAAACCGTTGACCAAAAAAGAATGAAAAAGACAATCCTGCTCATCGAGGACAATCCTGAAATATTGGACAATACCATCGAGCTGCTTGAAATGGCTGGCTACGACATCATCGCCGCAAAAAACGGCGAAGAAGGCGTAAACTTCGCTGCCGAGCATCAACCTAACCTTATCATCTCAGACATTTTGATGCCCCGGCTCGATGGCTATCAGGTTTTGAGAAAGGTCAAAGATTCTATAGCCACCGCTTCCATTCCTTTCGTTTTTCTCTCCGCCAGCGCCCAACAGGTCGACATCGAAAAAGGCAAAATGTCGGGCGCAGATGCCTATCTCGTCAAGCCGTTTTCCCTCGAAGAATTAAAAGCAGTCATTGAGCGCCTCATCTGATGCAACCTGTTCTTTTTTTTGATTAAATGATTGAAGATTAAATGATTTGACGTGCAATCATTTAATCAACGCATTGTCAGAGGGAGCTGCAACTTTTCAAAAAGCCAACTCCCGCTGAACAGCCCGCTCGCAATCAAACACATCCGGAAAATGCTCCGGCCTCACCTCTGCCTCAGCCGCTGCCCAGCCGATTTCAAACAGGCGGGCAGCATTGTGCCCATTGGTTTTGCAGCGCAGCGACGTCAATTCATTCAAAGTAATGTCTGCAAAACGGTTGCCGAGGGCGGCAATGGCAGGCTTTGTCAAAGGGAAATTGTAGCGCAGGTAAGTCAGCAACGGCTGACCCGGATGCAGGCGGTTGGTCACGTCGCCGAGTATTCCGTCGAAGTGGCGAGGCGTTTTTGTTTGCGACAGCAATTGCAAAATCATCTCGCAAAACTCCTTCGAGTCGTGTAGGAACATATCGACGATGGCACCTGCCCAATTCAGCGGTTTCCAGCGCAGGACGGCTTCCGGGTCGTACTCGAAGGAGTCTTTGCCGCTGCCGACGGAGACGAGCAGCAGGTTGTCTTCGCCGGGTTTCCAGTTGAAGCCATAAGCTTCTAACTGACTCATAATCAGCAGCCAAAGTGCCGGATTGCCAGCGATACCGATGGCGCCGTCGGTGAAAGCGCCCTTGGCGCAAGCCTCGTCCGGGTCGGACAAGCCTTCGATGTCAACTGCCCGAAAAACGGTCGGTGGGACGGCGCTCGCTTTGATTGCCCGCCAGAGCGGAACGTGCCGCTGCCGCTCGAAATGCTGGAAATTCGGGTTGTTGGTCAGGATGCAAAGGCTGTTCGTGTCCACCCGTTTGGTAAAAATGGCGACGCAGGTTTGCAGCGCATTCGAGCCGAGCGGCAGGTTGTCGAACAGGTCAGGTGAGCGCAGCACCCGCTCGAGCACTTTTTCCCGGAACCGCTCCTTGGAAATCAGCGAAATCAGGAAACTTTTCTTTCGGGCGAAAATGACCCTGCCCATGTCTTCGTATTTTTTCTGAATATCCCGCACCTGGTAGCCTCTCGCCAGCGCCCCGGCGATGATGGCGCCCGTGCTCGTGCCGCCGATGAGGTCGAAATACTCGCAAAGCCGCAGGCGAGGATTGCCATGTTTTTCCCGCAGGATGTCTTCGATTTTGGCGAGGTAGCCCAATGCCAAAGCGCCCCGGATGCCTCCGCCGTCGAGGGAGAGGATGCGCTTCGGGCTTTCAGATTGAATTCGTTCGGACAAGTGAAAGTGATAGCCCATGTTGGTGAAATTTATTGAGGTCAGACCTGGCAAGCCACTACCGTCGGGAAGAAATTGAAAAGTTGGCCAAAACGATCGGCGGGATGTCAGTGGAGGGAATGATT
>CAZHLB010000219.1:0-9414 GCA_964533005.1 uncultured Saprospiraceae bacterium | reverse complement strand
GGTGTACATGAAGACCGCCAGGAATGCGAAGGCGAGCACGCCTTGCCAGTTTACGGCCGCGAGTCGTTGGAGACAATCGGGTTCGAGCCACAAGGCAACCGGGTCTTTGACATTGAAATAGTCTCTATTGCTCTTTCCAATCAAATCCAGGATATCAGCTCGGTGAACGTGAAAGATTTTGCCGGCATTTCAGAAGTTACACTCCGCCAAATTTGAGTGCATGGCAGCATCCTGTGGCAAAGGAAAAAGCAAGAGCACGATTTTTCGAATCATTGGTGGGGCTCTATTTTCAGGTATTCATTCCAGATTTCATCCTCCTCGTTGTCCCAAATCTTGAGCAAAGAACTTATGGAAAGGTCTTTCGACATTGCCAGGATTTGCTCGTCGATCAGGTTCCACTCGACGGGGTCTTTTTCCAGTAAAGTCTTGAAATAGGCGTTGACTTTTCTCAGCAAGCGGATGTCTTCCGTTTGGAAAAGCAGTTGAAAGATTTCGGTTTTTAACTCCAATGCGTTCATGTTTCAAGAATTTTTGGTGAACAAAACTATTGATTTTAACTGATTTTGCTTCCCGCCGTCCAATCCCGCCACGCAAACTCGATTTGCTACATTTGCCCAACAAATTTTTTTCCCTTCCAAAAGGACACATGCTTGGGACTCATGAAACAGACACTATTGCTCATACTTGCCTGGGCTTCTCTCGCCTTTGAATTGCCCGCCCAGGAAGACTACATCATCCACGCCCGCCGCTACGGAGCCGAAGAAGGATTGTCTCACCGCTGGGTCACCGGCATTCTCCAGGACAGCAGGGGTTTTATTTGGGCAAGCACCCAATTGGGGCTGAACCGCTTCGACGGCTACCATTTTAAATGGTGGACGCAGGCGGAAGGCTTGACCAACAACCTCATCATCAACATCGAGGAGGACGCCGGGGGCTTCATCTGGGCGTTTTCGGAAAACCCCGACCAATCCACTTCTTCCATTGACCTGGTGGATACCCGCAGCGGCGAGGTGCTGCCTTTTTCCAAAAAATTTCCCGGCAAGCTGCCTTTTTCTGAAAAAAACTTAATCGCCTGCCGCTTGCAAGACAACGCTGCGGGACAGGAGAAAACGCTCTATTTCGGCGCTGCCAATCCCGGCGGTTTCGTGACTTACCATCCGAAAACGGGCTTTCGATTTACGCCTCTGCCAGGCGTCCGGCGCTTCAAGCCCATCACTTTGACTGCGCAAAACACGGTTTGGGGTATTGCCGACGAAGTGAACCTGGTGGAAACCGATTTGAATGGCAACCTCCTTCGCCGCTACGACCATGCCGTTGGCGGCGAATATGGCACGGTGGCTTTTGCTGGCAGAGCCGAGGAAGATTTCCTGCTCGTTTCCACTTCGCCCCAAACTCCGTCCAGTTTTTTGACCGTCATCACGCGGGACGGGGCTTTGCAGAAAATCAACTTCGAGGATTTTTTTAAAACTTCCTGGCAGTCAATCTATCCCAATTTTTTACAAAGACTGCCTTCCTTCCCGCTCACTGTTCGCAATGGAAAAATCATCGGGGACGGCAGCGAGCGGGTGGTCTATGACCTGGCAAAACATTTCCCGGAGACGGCGCAAGGCTTTGTCGGTGATTGCCTGCTCGACCGAAGCGGCATCCTCTGGTTGGGCGGCAATTTTGGTTTGTATTGCATTGAAATTCAATCCAACCGCTTCCGGCGGCTGCTTCACAACCCCCTGGCGACGAAGGGCTTCGACATCACCACGCGGGGGCTTTTGGAAAACAACGGAACGCTTCGGGTGAACACCGACGGGCACGGGCAATACCTGGTGGACGCCAAAACAGGCGCAGAACTGGCTCATTTTCCATTCGGAAACACCGTTTGCTCCATTGCCAGGAACAAAAACGGCGACGCGCTGACCGTGTTTGAAAATAAGTGGTATCGAAATGGAAAGCTGGAAGCGACCATGCCACAAAGCGCACGAGGACAGCACGTCTGGACAATCCTGCCCGATTTCGAGGGCAAACATCTGCTCGGTACACATAAAATGCTCTACGCCCTCGACCCTTCCCTGCAAAGCGGGGGCCGCTACGACAAGCTCGATGGCTTCGCCGAATTGGGCAACTCCTTAGTCGTTCACATCGGGCGCAGCAACAACGGCGACCCACGAAATGCGGGGGCAAACGTTTGGGCTTGCGCCAGTTCGGGGCTGTACCGCATCGTCGAAGGAGAGGGCGTGAAGGAGCGTTTTTGGAGGGGCGGCAGCGGCAGAAACTACTTGCCCTACGACAACATCCACCATTTTTACGAAGACTCCGAAGGCATTTTTTGGCTGGCAACGGGCGGCGGCGGCTTGCTTCGGCTCGACCCCGAGGTTTCGGGGCAGGCTCTGGCGAAGGGCGAAACGAGGCAGTTTTCGAGAAAAAACGGCTTCCCCAGCGACATCATCTATGCCGTCTATGAAGACGGGCAGGGGCAGCTTTGGATTCCCGGCGACCTGGGCATCATTCGTTTTGACAAAAAAACCTTCCAGACCCGCATTTTCACCACCGCCGACGGCATCACGCACAATGAGTTCAACCGCAATTCGCACACCCGAGGCGATGACGGCACGCTCTATTTCGGCGGGCTGAACGGCGTCACGGCTTTTCATCCGAAAGATTTTTACCGGCAAGACAGCTCGCTGCCGCTGCCGCTCGTGCTCACCAAATTCCAGCAATTCGACGGCGGCAAAAACGAACTGCTCGACCGCACCCTCGAACTCGACGCTTCCCGCCGCATCACCCTGCACCCAGGCGACCGCTATTTCCAGCTTGATTTTTCCCTGCTCAGTTTCACACCCGAACGCAACCTCTACGCCTGGCGAATCGAGGGTTTGGACAAGGACTGGAACTACCAGTCGGAGAACACGCTTCGCCCCGGCGCTCTGCCCTTCGGCACAAACCGCTTGCGAATCAAAGCGCATGGCGGCGACGGTTTGTGGTCGAAAAATGAGTTGGTCTTCGAGGTGGTCGTGCTGCGCCCGCTTTGGATGCGCTGGTGGTTTATCGCTTTGTCAATGCTTGCGCTGGCGGGCGGTGCGGCTGCATTTTTCCGCTGGCGCATCTCGCAGCACCGCCGGGAACAGGAGCGGCTTGAGCGGGAAGTCGAGCGCAAAACGCACGAGATTTCCCTGCAAAACCAACAATTGGAGGCGCAAGCGGAGGATTTGAAGCGATTGGACGAAGTGAAGAGCCGCTTTTTTGCCAACGTCAGCCACGAGTTGCGCACCCCGCTGACGCTGATTTTAAGCCCGCTCGGCTCCATGCTGAAAAGGAACAGGCTGGAAAACACCGATTTCACCTTTGCGAAAATAGCCCGGCTGCACGGGCAAGACCTGCTCAAGCGGGTGAACGAAATCCTGGATTTGAGCAAATTGGACGCCGGGAAGCTCGAATTGCACGAAGCCCCGGTGCTGGCGCTTCCCTTTTTCCAACGCCTTGCCGCCACTTTCGAGAGCCACGCCGGGCGGCTGGGCATTCAATTTTCCTTTCAATTTAAGGCGGACAAGCGCCTTTGCATCGAGCTGGACGCCGCCAAATTGGAGACCATTTTCAACAACCTGCTTTCCAACGCCTTAAAATTTACCCCGCCGGGCTGTAAAGTCAGCGTGCTGGTGGAAGACGAAGGCAGCCACTTGTGCCTCACGGTCAGCGACACGGGCAGGGGCATCCACCCTGCCGACTTGCCGCATGTTTTCGACCGTTTTTACCAATCCCAACAGCCAAATTCTCCCGTCGAGGGCGGCACCGGCATCGGGCTGGCGCTCTGCCGGGAACTGGTGATGTTGATGCAGGGCAAGCTTTCGGTGGAAAGCGAGTTGGAGAAAGGCAGCCGTTTTTGCCTGGAATTTCCCAAAAAACAAGTGCTCGGCGTCGCTGCCGAGCCGGTGGCGGACGAGGTGGAGGAGGCTGATTTGCTGCCTGTTTTTTCCGAAAAAGCAAATGGAGCGCCGCTCGCACCGATTGCCCCGACAAGCAACGGCGAGCAACGGGCGACCGTCCTCGTCGTCGAAGACAACCCCAGCCTGCGGGATTACATTTCCCTGCTGCTCGCTGAAAAATACCACGTCGTCACCGCAGAAAACGGGCAGGAAGCTTTGGAAGGCATGAGGTATGAGGTAGGAGGTATGCAGAGCGAGCATACCTCCATACCCCATACCTCATACCTCATACCTGATTTAATTATTTCCGACATCATGATGCCCGTCATGGACGGTTTTCAGTTGCTCGAAAAGCTGAAAGGCGATGACCAATTGCGTCTTCTGCCCGTCGTCATGCTCACTGCGAGGGCAGACATGCAGGACAAACTCAAAGCCCTGCGCATCGGTGTGGACGACTACCTGCTCAAGCCTTTCGAGGAGGATGAACTGCTGGCGAGGGTGGAAAATTTGCTGAAAAACTACCGGGAGCGGAAGGTGGCTGAAGCCCAACTTTCCGTCCCGACATCTGTCGGGACGGAAAGTTTGCCCGCCCGGTTGGCAGAACGTGGCGAGCTATTAAGTGCGGAAAAAGCGCCTGAAACGGATGCCGCTTCTCCATTGAATTTGGAGGACATGGCTTGGCTCGAGAACCTCGAAACCGTCGCCCTGAACAACCTCGGCGACTTCAACCTCACCGCCGACGTTTTGGCGGAAAAAATGGCGGTGAGCCGCTCCGGTTTTTACCGCCGCCTCAAGCAACTCACCGGTCTGACGCCTGCGCAGTACCTCGACGAAGTGCGTTTCCAGTCGGCAAGGCGGATGCTCGAAACCCGGCAGGTCGGCTCGGTGAAGGCGGCTTCGTACGCCGTGGGGTTTCGGCAGGAGAAGCATTTTTCGAGGGAGTTTCGGACGAGATTTGGCAGGTTGCCTTCTACCTACCTGAACTGAAATTTTTACAAGTGAGAAATTGTCAAAGCGGCTCTCTCGCCGCCACCCGTCAGACCTTCAACCTCTGCCTGTTTCTCTGTCGAGGGCAGTTGGCTGACACGTCCATGCACCCATTTTGACACATCCATGCACCCGCTGAAACATTCATGTACCCAGGTTGAAACGTCTGCGCCCCTTCGCCGCCGCCATGTTTGCCGCCGGAAAAAATCTCCTGCCGGGCGCTGGCAAACGTCAGACGCCGGGCAGAAGTGACCGCTTCTTTTTTCACTCATTTTTTAAACAAAGACTTTCAATTATGAACAAACAATCTTTCCTAAAGGCAGCGGGAATGCTGGCATTCCTGCTCTTTTTCCTCTTCACTTTACAGGCGAAGACCACTGATTGCGAAACGCCTGTTGTATTCAACCTCACGGGCGCAGGCTATACTTGTTATGGCCCTGCCGTCACTTTTGGGCTGGACGGCTCGGAGACAGGCGTCAATTATCAGTTAAAGCGAGGCTCCGCCAACTTGGGCAGCCCAATAGCCGGCACGGGCGCAGCCATTTCCTTCCCTGCCACGCCGTCGCCAGGCATCTACACCGTCGTGGCGACCACAGCCACCGGCGACTGTACGGCGACCATGTCTGGCAATGCAGCTATCGTCAACATATCTTTCTACAATCCGAACAACTTGCCCGACGGATACATTACCGGCGCCTGCAACGGGCAAAATACCACTTGCCTCGGCGACGACACCTTTACTTCCGATGTGACGGTGACGTACGAAGCAAAACCCGCCTCTGGCACACTTACGCTTTCCTGTCCGTTGCTTGTAGGCACGGCTCCTGTGGTAGATGTATCCGAAATAGGAGCGACTTCCCATACTTTCACTGGCGTCACCTTCCAAGCCAACGGACAGAATGCCGACTTGACGGCGACTTTTTCAGCAGGTTGTTCGCGTACGATTCAGTCGTTGGTGCATGCGCCCACCTGCATTTCCTATCCCGATATCACCATGAGCGGTTTGGAAGGCGCTTGTGACTATTTTTTCAATCATACTTATCCCATGGTCGGGTTGGATGCAAACGGGTCGCCTATTTGGCACATCGGATTTGGCGTTATTGGCAGGCTCAACGGTACCTGGGTTTTGACAAGCGGTTTTGGACAAATTGCCCATTCCGACGCAGGCACGCCAACTATGGCGCCTTGTGATGGCTGGGTATTAGACTTTCCGCAGTGCGGCGTTACACCTCCTACCATGTCCGGGGGCTGCGACACGCCACCCATCAATCCTGCTGCGAGCATCAGCGACATCAGCATCGCCAACATCGGCGCCTGCGACGGCAACAATACGGGCGACCCCCTCGACGACACCTTCACCTCCGACGTGACCGTGTCATTTGTTTACGCACCCAACAGCGGTGATTTGACTTTATCGAGAGGCGGCGCCGTGGTCGCAACGAAATCTTCATCCGACCTCGCCTGTGAGACGGAATGGACTTTCACGGGCGTGGAAATGTCCGCCGACGGCGGCGATGTGATTTTGACGGCAGCGTTTGACAATGCCACTTTCACTTCGCCCAGCCTCGGCACTGCGCCAGAAGCCTGCAGCGTCGTTGACACGGACGGAGACGGCATTGTTGATTCGGAAGACAACTGCCCCGCCGTTGCCAACACCGACCAGGCTGACCTTGACCTCGACGGCATCGGCGATGTCTGCGACGCCACTTTGAGCGTTTGCGACGCCCTCAATGGCATGATTGGCGAAATTGATGGCAACAGCGACATTCCAGCCACGCTCCAAAATGCTTTGATTAACAAGCTGGAGCTTGCAATTGAAAAATTCCAGAATGGCAACAACAACGGCGCAATCGGCAGCCTCAACGGCTTCATCGGGCAGGTCGAAGGGCAGTCGGGCAACGGCATCCCGCCCGCCCTGGCGGATGAATTGATTGCCCAGGCGCAGGCGGTCATCGCTGCCATTCAAAGCGGCAACACCAATTGCAGCAGCGGACAGAATTTGGTCGTTCCCGGCAGCAACGGCGGCGTCGCCCAGGCTGCGGAATTCCAAGCTCCGGTGCTGACGATTTTCCCCAATCCTGCGAACAAGGAAGTGACTTTCCAGGTGGATGGCTTTGAGCGCACGGCAGTTGAACTGACGCTGTTCGACCTGTTCGGCAGAGTGGTTTGGCAGCAAAAACTGGAGGAAGGGCAGCGACAGGTGACGCTCGACGTTTCTGCGAATCTGCCCGGCAACGGCGTCTATCTCGTCCGGGTCGGTTCCGGCAGTCCCGAGTATTCGGGAGTGACGCAGCGGCTGGTGGTGACTAAATAAAAAATGGTGTTGGCTTTGGCTCTTAGCTGTCCCGAGCACTCGGAATAGCTAAGAGCCAAAAGCCAACCCAACCTTTTTGAACTTGCCTTGATAAAACTTGCCTTGCCACTACTTTCCTGAATTGGGTGGCAGAAAAAATCACGAAAATCAGTCCTAATCACTTGTCAAATCGCACTTGTGCGGCAAGGCAATTTCACTTTTCAAAAACAAGTATCATGACAAATGAAGAAAGAGTAAGAAAAGTCGTCATTCTGCAATTGGGCGTGAAAGAAGTAGATGTAAAACTTAGTTCTCACTTCCAAGAAGACCTCGGAGCAGATGAACTGGACGTGGTCGAGCTGGTGCTCGCCTTAGAGGAAGAATTCGGACTTGAAACAATTCCGCCAGCGGAAGCCGAAAAAATAACTACGGTAATGGCTGCACTCATTTACGTCAACGAACATGTGCCAGCTTAGGCGGATGGCAAAATGGATGCTTGCGTGCGATTTTTCTGCTTGTCAGTGAAAGCACTTTTCCAAGTTAGGGCGAAGGGGAATATTCCGCTCGCCCTTGCTTTTTTTATCACGTCGTCCAATCCTTCCACGCCTCCGGATTCCACTTCGTAGTCGTCTTTTTCAGCTTCGTCCAAAAGTGAATCGAGCTTTTCCCGGTGATGTCGCCCACGCCAAAACGGGACTCATTCCACCCACCAAAACTGAACGGCTCCCTCGGCACCGGCACGCCAATATTCACGCCGACCATGCCTGCATTCACCTTTTCAATCACGTAGTTTGCCAGCCCGCCGCTTTGCGTGAAGACGCTGGCGGCGTTGCCGTAGTTGCTGGCATTTTCGATTTCAATGGCTTCGTCTAAATGGTTCGTGCGGATGATGGCGAGGACGGGCCCAAAGACTTCCTCTTTGGCAATCGCCATATCAGGCGTGACATAATCGATGACGGTGGGGGCGACGTAAAAACCGCCTTCCTTGCCCGGCACGACTGCATTTCTGCCGTCCACGAGGACTTTTGCGCCAGCGGCTTCGGCTTCCGAAATGTAGCGTTCGATGCGCTCTTTCGCCGCCTGCGAAATCACCGAGCCGAGGTTTTTGCCAGGCACAATTTTCCTCGCTTCTTCGCAAATCTGCTGTACGATGTGGTCAACCTTGCCAACCGCAACCATCGCCGACGCAGCCATGCACCGCTGTCCGGCGCAGCCGGACATGGATGCTGCGATGTTGGCTGCGGAAATTTCCGGGTTGGCGTCGGGCAGAACGATGAGGTGGTTTTTTGCGCCGCCAAGCGCCAGGCAACGCTTCAAATTGTAGGTGGAACGGCGATAGACAATCTTCGCCACTTTGGTCGAGCCGACGAAAGTGATGGCTTCGATGTCCGGGTGCTCGCAGATGGCTAAGACCATATCCTTGTCGCCGTTCACGATGTTGAAAACGCCGTCGGGCAAGCCTGCTTCTTTGAGCATTTCGGCGATGCGCTGGGAACTGAGCGGCACTTGCTCAGAGGGCTTCAAAATCATGCAATTGCCGAGGGCGATGGCATTCGGAATCGTCCAAAGTGGCACCATGAAAGGGAAATTGAACGGCACAATGCTCGCCACGACGCCGAGCGGCACGTGCGAGGTGCGGCACTCAACGCCCTTGCTCACTTCCTGGATTTCGTCGCTCAAAATTTGCGGCAGCGAGCAGGCGAACTCGCAGAGTTCGATGCCTTTCAACACCTCGGCTTCCGCCTCGCCGAGCGTCTTGCCGTTTTCGAGACGAACCAGTTCAGCTAGCTCTTTTTTGTTGATTTCCAGCAGGTTGCGGAATTTGAAAAAGACTTGCACCCGGTCTTTGAGCGTCTGCTGCGACCAAGTAGGGAAAGCAGCTTGCGCCGAAGCCACCGCTTCAGCGAGGGCAGTTTTGTCGGAAAGCGGTACAGTGGAAATTGTTGAGCCGTCAAGTGGGCTGATGACTTCGAGGGATTTGCCGTTGGCAGGTTGGAATTGCCCGGAGACAAAGTTGCGGGCAACCGGAATGGGAATGGTTTGCATGATAAATATCGAGCTAAAAGGTGACACCTGGTTTTTGGGTGGCGGCGGCAGAAAAAATTGAAAATTTCTGGGATGTTTCACGAAGACAAAAAAGTAGTTGACACTTTTTTAGAATCGAGCCCAAAGCTGACAGGTGGTTTTTGGATGTTGCCGGTGAAAAATTGAAAATTTTTCACC
>CAZHLB010000218.1:0-9443 GCA_964533005.1 uncultured Saprospiraceae bacterium | reverse complement strand
ATATTGCTGTCATCCGTAGTGAAACGATACGGCGCAATGAGCAAGGACATGGAGTTTCACATACTTGGCATTGACGTAAATACCGGCAAAAAACTTTTTGAAACCTCTGTCGAGGACAGCAAATATGCCGTTGAAATCATCAATGGCAAGCCGGAAGGCGACAAAATCCAATTGTATGGGCTGTATTTTGACAAGGACGAAAAGACCGGAAAAGCCAAAAGCCTGGGGATTTGCTCGGTAAAAATTGACTTTACCGGCAAAGTATTGGAGCGCCAATATCTTTCCTGGGCAAAAGATGTCAGCAAACTATTGCCTGCCAATGACAAAGGCAAAATTGAGGACGTAGGCTATATGTTCTTCCATAATTTCATCAAGACAGCGGACGGGAAAATATTCGGCATTGCGGAGAGCTATAAAAAAGGGGTGAGTGGCGTTGGCGTTGCATTGTCAGTTTTGGGCGGAGGCAATGCCGGGTTGGCGAAAATGACCATCGAGGACTTTTATATTTTCGAGTTCACGCCTGAATTCAAACTTAATAGTGTGCGGCTCGTGGAAAAAACCAAAAATACGATTGAATTGCCCGCCGGTTATGAGTTTATGAGTCCGCAGGTATTGGCGAGGCTGATGTTGATGTTCGGTTATTTCGATTACCAATTCACCCAATTCACGAAAGACAATTCCGTGATTTCCGTGGGCTACCTGGATTACGAAAACCGCAAAGGCGAAAAAGACGGCTGGGTGTTCGGCACGATGAATTATCTCGACAACGAGTGGACGTCCGATAAGATTAAATTCTCTTCATCCGCCAACCGCTTCGGCGTTTTGATGGGCAAGCCCGGTTACGTGCTGGTTTATGAATATTTCCGCAAGGAAAAGCGCATGGACGTGCGGTTGGAGAAAATCAACCTTTAGCATTTGCGCTTCGTTAAGTGAGCGGCTGACTCAAAGTCAGCCGCTCACTTTCTACCCAAAAACTGCCTTTTGAATAAATCTCGCTCGCATTGACTCGCCATCCTCTCAGTCACTTCTTCAGGTTCACTTCTTCCCGCCATTTTTTCCCGCTTTTGTCTTTTCCCCACCCGGAACGATGATTTTTCTTCTATTTGAGCAAAACCTGCATTTTATCCGTTGCTGTAAAAATTACCCTTTCTATTTTCACGCTTCCAATCTGGTGACGCAAGAAAACTACTGCTGAAAAGCGCCAGCCCACTCCCAAAAATGAAAACATCATTTATGTCCCAACGCTACCCTCGGTTTTGTTTGAGTTTATTGGCTTGCTCGCTTTTGTTTTTCAAGGTGGGCGGGCAAGATTTTTCACTTCAAGCAGACGGCTATGACAGCCACGTCGAGCTTCGGTGGGACGCTCCCGCCGGGTCGCAACCGAACAGCTACCACATTCTAAGTTCCACCGACGGCAATCAGTTTTTCTCCCTCAATACGGTCTCGTCCAAGCTTTTCCTTGACTTCACCGGCTTCGCCGGGGACTCGCCGGATACTTATTTCTATTTCGTGGAAGCACTGAATGGGGCGGGCGCAGTGATTGGAATTTCTGACACCGTCGCCGCCGTCGTTCAAAAATTGAGCGACGAAGATTTGCTCGACATGGTGCAACGCTACACGTTTCGCTATTTCTGGGATTTTGCGCACCCGGTCAGCGGCATGGCTCGTGAGCGGAATACGAGCGGCGACATCGTTACCTCCGGCGGCACCGGCTTTGGCATCATGGCAATTTTGGTGGGCGTCGAAAGAGGCTACATCTCACGAGAAGAAGGGCTGAACCACCTGCTCAAAATCGCTACTTTCCTGCAAATGGCGGACAAGTTTCACGGCGTCTTTCCGCATTGGATGAACGGCGTCACCGGCGATGTTTTCCCGTTCAGCCAATTCGACAACGGCGGAGATTTAGTGGAGACGGCTTTTTTGATGCAAGGATTGCTTTGCGCCCGCCAATATTTCGATGAAAACGACCCGCTGGAGGAGGCTTTGCGCCTGACTATCACGAGTTTGTGGGAAAGCGTGGATTGGAATTTTTACCGGAAAAACAACTCACCCGTTTTGTACTGGCACTGGTCGCCGAACTTCGGGTGGCAGATAAATTTCCAGCTTCGGGGCTTCAACGAGGCGATGATTGTGTACATCCTGGCAATCGCTTCGCCGACGCACCCCGTGCCTGCGAGCCTTTGGAATACTGGCTGGACGGCGCAAGGCTATGCCAACGGGAACACTTGGTACGGCTACAAACTCGACGTAGGTCCCCCGCTCGGTGGTCCGTTGTTTTTTGCGCACTATTCTTTCCTCGGTTTCGACCCTCGGAACAAGAAAGACCAGTTCACCAACTACTTCCTTCGCAACCGCAATCACACGCTCGTAAACCGTGCCTACTGCATTGACAACCCCGGCAACCACGAGCATTATTCGGAGGTCTGTTGGGGATTGACTGCCAGCGACGACCCATTTGGCTACCTGGCGCACGAAGCCATTTTTGCCAAAGACAACGGCACCATCACGCCTACGGCGGCGCTTTCTTCGATGCCTTACACGCCTGCGGAAAGCCTGGCTGCCCTCAAACATTTTTACCGGGAACACGGCGAGCGGCTCTGGGGAGAGTTTGGTTTTTATGATGCTTTCAACCTCGATGAGGACTGGTTTGCAACGAGTTATCTCGCCATTGACCAGGGGCCGATTGTCGGCATGATTGAAAACTACCGCTCCGGCTTGCTCTGGGACTTGTTCATGTCGAACCCGGAAATCCAACCTGCGCTGGATGCGATCGGGTTCATGGAAGATTTCAGCAGCGGCAGCTCGGAGGTGGAAAAGGGAAAGCAATTTCGCTTCTTTTTTGAAAACCCGGCAGGCGACAACGCAGCCGTTTGGTTTTTTCTGGAAAAACAGGAAAGCCTGAGCCTGGAGATTTTGGATGCGCAAGGGCGGCGGGTGCGGCAGGTTTTTCAGGATGAAAATTTTCCCGCCGGGGAACATCGCTTTGAAATCGAATCGAATAACTTGCCAGAAGGCTTGTACTTTTTGCGCCTCGAAAATGCCACTTTCAAGTGGATAAAAAGCTGAGAGAGAGGTGGTTTTGTTTTTAATTTCTTTGAAAAAAAATTAAAAACAAAACCTCCCCTCTCTAAAGACTCATCAATCACTTAACCGCTAAATTTCTCATCATGAAAAATGCTTTACTTCTTTTCATCGCCTGCTGCCTGAGCTTCGGTTTGGCACAAGCGCAAGTCACTTACGAAGATTTCGAAGGTGGAACCGCCGACCTGCCCTGGGTAGCCTTCAACGGCACGTACGACGGCGTCGTGGCGAACCCGAATCCCGGCGGCATCAACACGAGCGCCTTCGTCGGTTCGTACAGTACGGACGGCACTTCCGACTTCCCGTTTGCCATCGCCGACCTGCCAGCGGCGGCAGATTTGTCGCAATTCAACCTGTTCAAAGTGAAGGTTTGGTCGCCCGTTGCTCCTTCCAAATTGCTGTTGAAATTGGAAGGCAGCGGCGCACCGGTGGAAATGTTCCGCGACGTCACCGTCGCCAACCAGTGGGTCGAATATTCTTTCGACCTCTCGTCGGGCGCTGCCAACCCGACGGGTTTGACCAAAATGCTCATCAGCTTTCACAGTTTCCTGCCTGCCGTGACCGGTATTTTTTACTGGGACGACATCCGCTCGGTCAGCTCGAAAACTTGCTACGAGACTTTCGAGAGCGGCAACGCACTGCCTTGGGCAGCGCTCGATGGCACTTTCGAGGGTCCGGTGGACAACCCTGAACCGAACTCAGTGAATTCCAGCGCCAAAGTTGGCAAGTACATCAAGTCAGGCACACATGCTTACAGCCTCTTGCTGGCGGACAACGGCACGACGACGTTTGACCTGAGCATTCAAAACCAGTTCTCGCTGGATGTCTATGCCACCGCTCCGACCCAGGTGCTGCTCAAGCTGGAAGGTCCCGGTGCAGGCGGCATCGAAGTGACCAAAAACATCGGTCTGGCGAATAAATGGCAGACCTACACCTTCGATTTTTCTGCGCAAGCAGCAAATATGGGCTTCACGAAAGTCATCCTGTTTTTCGACCCGGGGGTGGAGACGAGCGCCGACACCTATTATTTCGACAACCTCTGCGCCCAGCCAAAAGGCGCTTGCGCAAACGTCACGCCCAACCCAGACATCATTGACGATTTCGAGTGCAACCGCAATGCCACCTACGTCAATGGCTGGGACAGCCTGACCGTCGTGGCGAATCCTGCGCCGAACCCGGTGAACAACAGCTCCAAGGTGGGCAGGTACGGCGACCCGCAAGGCGAGGAATGGGCGACGCTGCTCATTGATTATCAAAACAACCTTGACCTGAGCGTGAAGAATAACCTGCGGGTGAAGATTTTATCGCCGCACGCAGGGCAGATTTTGTTCAAGCTCGAAGGCGGCAGCTCGGGAGCAAAAGAGGTGTGGCAGGACATTCAAAACCCCGGTCAGTGGTTTGAGTATAGCGTGGATTTCAGCGACCAGGCACTTGCCAGTCACAAGAAAATCGCCATTTTTTTCAACGGCGGCGCTCTGCCGCTGCCCGGCGACGTGTATTACATAGACGACATCATGCTGGTGGAAAATCCGCTGACGGTGATTGAAAATTTCGAGACGGGCACGGCATTTCTGCCTTGGGAACCGCTCGACGGCATCAGCTTGCTGCACGGCACGTTTGCGGTAGCTGACAACCCGGCGGCTGGCGGTGTGAACAACTCGCCAAAAGTGGGCAAGTACACCAAAGGCTCTGCGACTTTCGCCACGCTGGTGGCAGTGGCGCCGGGCGTTTTCAACATTTCGGCGAAGCCGCAATTCAACCTCGACGTTTTGGCTCCGGCAGGCACGACCAACGGCACGGTAATCATGCAATTGGAAAGCACCGGGCAATTGGTGGAAGTAACTCGTGACCTCGAAACTCCCGGCGAGTGGGAAACCATGTCCTTCGATTTTTCGGAATGGCAAGGCGACCCCGACGTTTGGGTAGGCATGAGGCTTTTGTTCAACCCAGGCGTGTCGCAGCAGGGAGCGATGTTTTTCTTCGACAACCTGACGCAAAGCGCCAGCACGGTTGACCCGTGCGAAGGCGTGGTCGCCATTCCCAACATCGTGGACGACTTCGAGTGCCAGCGCAACTACGAGTACGGCGCAGGCAGCGACCGCATCACAGTCGTTGGCAATCCTGAACAAACGGTGGTGAATCAGTCCACGTTAGTGGGCTTGTACAAAGACGTAGCAGGGCAGGAGTGGGAAGCCTTGTGCGCTAATTTCCCCGACGGTATTGACTTGTCAGTTTTCAACCAACTTGCCATCACGGTGCGTGCGCCGGAAAATTTGACTGCTCCGATTCCGCTGCTTTTCAAATTGGAAGGCGGCAGCAGCCCTGCCAGCGAAATTTGGAAGGAAATCACTACGCCGGGCGAGTGGGAAAAAATCACGGCAGACTTTTCCAGCCAAGTGGGCATGGACCACAAACGGGCTTGTTTCTTCTTCAACGGCGGCGTTGCGCCGACGGCGGAAGACGAATATTACATTGACAACATCCGCTTCGAGCATGCGCCGTTCACGGGTTGCATCATGAGTTTTGAAGACCCGGCTTTCAGCTCTTTGGAATGGAAATATTTCCCCAACGGCACGGACGGTCCGTTCGAATTGGCAGACAATCCCGCTCCCGGCGGCATCAACACCAGCGCCAAAGTGGGCAAGGCGACGGAAAATGCCAGCAGCGGGCAGCCCTGGCAAGGGATGTACACCGACCTGCCTTCGTTCATTGACCTGAGCGTGACCAAGCTGGTGAAGATGAAAGTCTATGCACCTGCCGTGGCGTCTATCACCATGAAATTGGAGAATCCGGTTAATCCGGCGCATCCGGCGCAATCTGGCGACAATACGGTGGCAAACACCAAGATGAACGAGTGGGAAGAATTGACCTGGGATTTCAACAACTCCCCCAACCCGCTTCCCGACGACGGTCAGTATCAACGGGTTACGTTGATTTTTGACATTACCACCCTCCCGACAAGTGACCGGGTCTGGTATTTCGACGACCTCAGTTTGGTTGGCGGCACCTGCGCCACCAACGGCATTTTTGAAACGCCGGAAGTAGCTGCCTTGAGCATTTCGCCGAACCCGGCGAACCAGACTTTGCGGGTGGCGAACATGGAAAACGTGTCGAGCTTGTCGGTTTTCAACCTGTTTGGCGAGCGGGTGGCGTCGGTTTACGTGGGCAGCGAAGCCCAGGTCGAATTTGACGTGACGAACCTGGCGCAAGGGGTGTACGTGCTGGCGAGCTATGACCGGGACGGGATTTTGAAGGGAAATGCGAGGTTTGTGAAGCAGTGAAAAAAATAACGGGCGGCGCTTTGGCGCTGCCCGTTATTTTCAAAAGGGAAAAAGATGAATTTCCGTGATTGCCTGAAAATCAGAAGTGTTGACTGTGGCGATTTCTTTGATGCCATTGGCAAGCATCACGGAGACGATTTCAACATCAAAGACCCTGTTGCCGGTGGGCAAATACTTGGAAAATAAGAACTTAAATTGCTGGAGGCTGGCAGGCGAAGGGTAAAGAAACGTCGTGTTTTGTTCAATTTGACTGAAGAAGGAGAGCACATTGGCAGTTGGAAATTTCAGCTTTGTGCAGACTGCGAAATACTCCGAAAGGTTCTTGGTGGCGCAAAACAAGTTCACGTTAGGGTTGGAAAGGAGGTTTAAGCTCCTCACATGGTCTTTCGCAGCTTGGTCGAATGCGTACACCAAAACGTTGGTGTCCACCAGAACATCATTCATAGGCAAAGTCTCTTAGGTTTTGAATTTGATTGATGGTGCCTTTGGAGCTTACGCTGCCAGCGAAACTCCAATCACGAGGCTTTGAAAGAGTCGGCTTTACTTCTTTTTCCGGATGATTCCTGAAAAACAAGTACTCGACAAAGTGTAAAACTTCTTCTTGAAGCCTCGGCGGCAGTTTGTCGATGTACTGGTAAATTTGAAAAGACACTGCGTTTTCCATTGAATATTGAATTTGATAACCCCACAAAAATAATCTGAAATGCCTGAAATCCTTCATCGTTAAAACAATCTTCAAAATGAAACAGCTCAAACTGACATCCTCCCTCCTGCTTGCAACGCTGCTGTTCGCCTGCACGGGGCAACGCAGCGCCTCCACCACTTTTGACAAAAACGCCTCCACCGAGCGAGCCATCTCCGACCTCCTCTCCAAAATGACCCTCGACGAAAAAATCGGTCAAATGACCCTTTTCACCACCGATTGGGGCAGCACGGGCCCCACCATCCGACCCGGTTACGAAGGCGACATCAGGCAGGGTCGCTGCGGCGCATTGTTCAACAGCCACACGGCTGCATTTACCCGAAAACTGCAAAAAATAGCGGTCGAAGAAAGCCGCTTGAAAATCCCCTTGCTGTTCGGCTACGATGTGATTCATGGCTACAAAACCATCTTCCCCATGCCGTTAGGCGAGGCGGCAAGCTGGGATTTGCAAGCCATCGAAAAAGCAGCCGAAGTCGCCGCGGCGGAAGCGTCCGCAGCCGGTTTGCACTGGACTTTTGCGCCGATGTGCGACGTCAGCCGAGACCCTCGTTGGGGCAGGGTGATGGAAGGTGCAGGCGAAGACACCTACCTCGGCTCGGAAATCGCACGGGCACGGGTGCGTGGTTTTCAAGGAAAATCTTTTGAAAATGCAGACCGGGTGCTCGCCTGCGTCAAGCATTATGCAGGCTACGGAGCGCCCATCGCCGGTCGGGATTACAATGTGGTGGACATGACCGAGCGCACCCTGCGGGAAGTCTATCTGCCGCCGTACAAAGCCGCCGTCGAGGAAGGCGCCTGGACGGTGATGACCTCCTTCAACGAAATTGACGGGACGCCCGCCACTGCCAATTCCTGGCTGCTCGAAGACGTGCTGAGGGGCGAATGGAAATTCAAAGGCATGGTCGTTTCCGACTACACTTCCGTGAATGAAATGGTCAATCACGGCAATGTCGCCAACGAAAAAGAGGCGGGTGAGGCAGCCCTGAACGCAGGCTTGGACATGGACATGCAAGGCGCCGTTTTTCAAAACCACCTGGCGAAATCCGTGCAGGAAGGCAAGGTCAAAATGGTGCAGATTGACGAAGCAGTGCGCCGCATTTTGCGGTTGAAACACCAACTCGGCTTGTTTGAAAACCCTTACAAATACTGCGACGAGGAGCGGGAGCGCCGGGTCGTTTTGTCGCAAGCCAATCAAGATGCGGCAAGGGACGTCGCTCGCAAAAGCGTCGTGCTTTTGAAAAATGACAACGTCTTGCCGTTGAGCAAAAACCTCGGCTCGGTCGCCGTCATCGGGCCCCTTGCGGACGACAAAGACCAAATGATTGGCGCATGGTCGGGAGCAGGCGAAGGACAACATTGCGTGACCCTGCTGCAAGGCGTGAGAGACAAACTCGGCAGCAGCGGCAAAGCCACCGTCCACTATGCCAAAGGCTGCGAACTGACAGGCGACAGCCGCAACGGCTTCGCCGACGCCATTGCCGCCGCCAAACGCAGCGACGTCGTCATCATCGCCATTGGCGAGCATAAGGATTGGAGCGGCGAAGCGGCTTGCCGGGCGGACATCACCGTGCCTGCCATCCAGGAGGAATTGGTGCGGCAAATTTTGACCGCCGGAAAGCCGGTCGTGGTCGTTTTGATGAATGGTCGCCCGCTCGTAATTCCCTGGTTGTCAGAAAATTCGCCTGCCCTCGTCGAAGCCTGGTACCTCGGAACGCAGGCTGGAAATGCCCTCGCAGACGTGCTTTTTGGCGACTACAATCCTTCGGGAAAATTGCCTATCACCTTCCCCCGGCATCAAGGTCAGGTGCCAATTTTTTACTCGGAAAAAAACACGGGACGCCCCTACGACCCCAACTCAAAGTGGAACAGCCGCTACCTCGACGTGCCGAATACGCCGCTATATCCGTTCGGTTTTGGCTTGAGCTACACCACTTTTAGCTACTCTGAACCGAAGGTGGACAAGGCTTCTTTCAAAAAAGGGCAGGCGTTGAAAGTGACCGTGATGGTTGAAAACACTGGCAAAGTGGCAGGCGAGGAAACGGTGCAACTCTACGTCCGAGACCTCGTGGGTAGCGTGACGAGACCGTTGAAGGAGTTGAAAGGCTTCCGCAAAATCAGTTTGAAGCCGGGCGAAAAGAAGGAGGTGAGTTTTACGCTGGGTGAGAAGGAGTTGGCTTTTTACACGAAGAACATGGAGTTCAAGGCGGAGGCGGGGGAGTTTGATATTATGGTGGGTGGGAATTCGCAGGAGGTGAAGAAGGTGCGGGTGAGGTTGACGGAATAAGGTAGGGCGACCCAGAGCCGATTAGGTCTGTTTTGATGTCGTCTCCAAGTCGCTTTTGTCATCCTGGCAAGGAACTGTTCCGTCCAGCGTCCAA
>CAZHLB010000217.1:0-9478 GCA_964533005.1 uncultured Saprospiraceae bacterium | reverse complement strand
TGGCCACCAGTTCCTTGCCGGTCCCGCTCTCTCCCTCGATGAGGACCGTGGAGTCCGTCGCGGACACCAGCTTGATATTTTCCAGCACCTCCCGCATCTCTAGGTTCTTGACGACGATGCCCTGGAAGACCGTCTTTTTTTGTTGGTTGTCGCCGAGTTTAAGGGTCAATTTTTTGCCGGGAGCGAAGGTGTCTTGCTCGCTGACGGCAAACTTTTCCGCCGCCGGTTCGCCGTCCCGCATGAGGAGTTTTGCGGTCGCCACCGTGTTCACTTCGTCGTTGACGGAGATAGAAACCACCTGGAGATTCCGGGTGACGTCGTTGCCTTCCACGAGAATCTGGAAGTCGGTGACGCCGTGCTGGGAAGGAGCGGCAGTGGTTTCCATGGCTCAGTTTTCTTGTTTGGCAAAAGGTGGAAATTCGATTTTATCGCCGGTTTTCAGGCGGCGAAACGAGGTCATGCCGTTGGCACGAGCCACTTGCACCAGGTATTTCGGGTCGCCGTAGATGCCATTCGTCAGGTTGTCGAGGCGGTCGCTTGCCACGACGGTACGGATATGGGTGAGGTCGGGCGAGCTTTTGTCTTCGAGTTGGAGGCGCTTTTCCTCGGCAAGATGGTTGAGGAAGCTGGCGCTCACTTTTGCCCGCAGGGCATCGCCTTCCTTGCTAAATAAGGTGTAATTGACTTCGAGCGAAACCAGCACGCAGGGGAAGACCAACTGTTGCCCCCACGCCAGTTTGAGGAAGCGAGGCTTGTGGATGTCGCCGTCCATGGTATAGACGGTTTTCAAAAAATCCTCCACTTGCTTGCTCACTTTGGTTCCTTGCAACATGTTGCCCTCGACGGCGCCGGTGTTGTCAAAGATGAAATCGAGTTTCAGTTCCTCCGGCTCGGTAGCGCCGAACTTGGCGTTGGTGCCTTGCTGCCCGATGCCTTTTTTGGTGTCGTATTTCAGTTGCCGCTTTTCGGAATACTGCTCCGGGTTGACTGGAATGGTAAAAGGTTGCCCGACAGGGCTTTGCAGCTTCGCATCCGAGTAAGCCTGAATCGTTATTTTGGTGACGTTGGGTTGCGGCATCAGCGTTCGGATTTTTCTTTGAGCACTTCGAGGACTTTATCAACGCAGGCGGCTACGGTGGCTTCGTCCGGCTCGCCCGCAGCATTGCCGCCGCCGCCGGAGGAGGCATCTGCTCCCCCACCGCCGCCGCTTGCGCCGCCGCCGCCGTTGTTTTCCACGGTGATTTTCACGTGCAATTCTTTGATTTCGAGTGGCATGAAGACAAAAAGGAGAGCGGTGATTTTTTCTGAAAAAATCACCGCTCTCCAAGTTTTCTTAGCTGAGAAGGGTGACCCGGTTGACTGCCAATTCCAGCGTTTCAATGACGATTTCCCCTTTGTCGGCATTCAAGTCGGAGACTTTCCAGCCTTTGGGAAAAGCGTGCTCGATTTTCCAGGACAAGATTTCCAAGTGGTCATCGCCCAGCAGATGGATGACTAAGTTCTTCGGCTCGACGGGGAATTGCGTCAGCGTTCGCTGCACCCACTGCGTGAGTCCCGATTGCGACGGGTGAACGATGCCCCGTTTTAGCACCAGGTCGGAGTATTTCGTCCGGGTGGGCAGGGCGTGCTCGAAGCGGTTTTCGCCGCCTTCCTTGTAGCCGTCGGTCTGCAACTGGACGTTCAGCCCCGACACTGCCTGGAAGTTGACGTTTGCCGCCCCATCCAAGCCGTCCACGTTCACGCTGAAGTGAAACCCAACGGGCGGATGGTAATTCTCGTCGCTTGGCGGAATTGGTGGTGGCATAGCTGAATGGCTGAATGGTTAGATGGCTGAATGGTTAGATGGTTGACAACCATTCAGCCATATAGCCATCTAACCATTTAGTTAAGCTGGATTGGAGACTTCCAAGCCTTCGTGAACCAGTTCGATGGTTTCGATAGCGATTTCGTTGGCGTCGGCTTTGAGGTCGGCGCTTTGCATTTTGATGGGCCACGCCTTCTTGACTGTCCAGACGACGATAGGCTCGTGCGCTTCGTTGAGAAGCTTGATTACGACGTCCCTTCGGAAGTTCTCGGCTTTCGCCTCAAAAAATTTCGTCTGGTTAATCCATTCTTTGTACTGGTTGTCGCTCTCGAAAGTGCCTCGTTTGAGGGTGATGTTGCTGAATTTGCGAAGCCCTGGCTGCACAGTTTTGTTGTACTCGTTGCTGTTGCCGTGGCGGTACTCGATTTTGTCCACCTCACTGGTCAAGCCGGTGACTTCGGTGAAATTCATGCTGGTGCCCGGCGCCCATTCGACCCGGAAATGAAATTTTGGAAGTGGATACTCTGCCATGATGAGTTTATCAAGTTTTGGATGCAGGTGGGCAAGCCCTCAACGACGGGTTGGAAAAACCGGGCGGTGGCGCTTGCTCGTCGGCATCGTGATGGGTCATTTCTTGCAGGCTTTGGCTGCGCCTGCTGCCGTGAAGGCGGCTTGCAGGGAGTCGAAGCAAGTCTGCTTTTTAATTTTTTCCGCTTCTTTCTCTTTCAATTTGTCTCTTAGCCCGTCTGGGTCGTACAGCTTTGTGCGCACGTCGGCGCACAAGCCGGTAACCAATTCATAATAATCATCCGGCGGGTTGCCGAGCGGGAAAGTCAGCAGGGAGCAGTAGGGCGGATTCACCTCGGCGCCATTCAAATCGAGGCAAGCCAAGTGGTGGCTTTGCTGGTCGGGCGGCGTGAGGGTCTTTTTGAGCAACAGGAAGTAGCCCGCCAAGCCCGGTCTGACTGGGTTGTCGTCCAACCCGGCAAAAAGCAAGTCCGTGTTTTCCAACACCAGCATGATGGCAGAAAGGACTTCCTTGACGGCGGTAAAAGCCTCCTTGACGCAGGCTAACAGCGCATCGAAAGGCTTGCGCAAGGGGTCGTCGCCGGGAATCTGGGAGCCGAGACCTTCGAGCAGGCATTTGATTTTTTCAATGCAGCACGACAGTTTTTTGACATCTTCGACGATGTGGATGAAAGCAGCAGCCGCATCGTTGGCGTTGTTGGAGACGGAGTCCGTCTGCACGAAGGCGCTGTCGAGCAAGGCGATGAGCTTTTCCACGCAGAGGTTGGTCGCCGTGATGGCAGCGCAGTAAATTTCTAATTGCGCAAGCCAGGAAACGGTCTTGTCGTAATGCGACTTGAGCGCATCGTATTCTGCTTTGGCTTTCGCCAACTCCTGCGAGGTCTTGGTAATTTCCGTCTCGAGCCAGCAGATATAGTCATGCGCAGCGTCGGGAAGGGTCGCCATTGGTTTGGATGATGTGGTGACTGGCATGGTTTGATTTATTTTCAGATTTTGAAATAGTCGTGAATACCTGGTGAATGCACCTGTTAATTCTGACTGCACTTCTGCTTTTCATAAAGTGCAATCAAAGTGGGAGCATTGGGGTCGCCAAGGGCATTCAAGTCGGCTAAAGTCTCTTCGATGCCAGCGACAACGGTCAGGCTGCGACGCCATTCTGCTTCGGCGGCGGAGAGGCTGCCCAACGCCTCGGTCAGCGCTTTTTGCGTGTTTTTGACCGTCGTTTCCGTGTTTTTCAAGTTGGTTTCCACGTCCGTTTTCAGCTCGTCGCACTTCTTTTTCAGTTCGTCGGTGTGCGGTTTAATGCTGGAAACATTGGTGGAAGCGTAGATGCCGGCAGCCAGGACGGTGCTTTCGACGGCTTGGTCGGTGGCGTTTTCCGTCATGATGACTTCGTCGCAAATGGTTTGCACCAAAACCAGGATGTCCGTGAAACCAGGGTCGTAGCAGGGATAGACTATCTTGTCAATGTTCGGCAGTTTATCGTTCAGGATTTTCTTCGCTTCCGTGTTGCAGCTGTTGGCGACCTCTGTGCTGAACACCCCGGTGAGGGTTTTCATGTTGGTCATTTTTGCCTTGAGCGCCTTCAATTTTTCAATCACTTTCTCGAAGTCGGCTTTGATTTTCGCCGCAGCCTCCGTTTTTCGCTTGACGGTTTCCTGCGCCTGTTCGATGTCTTTGCAAAGGGTGGTGACCTGGCAGTTGAGCAAGCCCGTGTAGGTGTCGTAGGTTTCTCTTGCCATTTTCAGGTTCCGTCGCTCGGCGCACATGTCGGCGTTTTTGCCTTTGAAAATTTCATGATTGGCGATGGCTTGCGCATCGGCGGCTATCCATTCATCTTTTTCACCGGGTGGAGCTTCGATGCCATCGAGCAAGGCTTTGAAGTCGTCGAACAGTTGCTGGGTATCCTTGCATACGCCCGTACCGCTGCCGGACGAAGGAGGAATGACTACGTTTTTCTGTGCCATGACAGTTAAAGTTTAGACCTCGATTGGGATTTCCGCCTGTGCAAGAAGCTGGCGGGAAGCCTGTTTTCAAAATCCCAAGCAAGCTCTTTAAATGGAAGGAAAAGGAATTCGATGCGACCTGCCGGAAAGCCTTCGCCCAATGGTGGAAAGCCCTCCGGCAAGTCAGGTTTTTGCATCAGGACTCAGCCATCTTGTGCATGAATTGCAGGATAATGAACTCAGCCGGGCGCACCACTGCCAAGCCGATTTCCACAATCATGCGCCCTTCGAGGATGTCGAGCGCCGTCATGGTGGAGCCTAATCCGACTTTGACGTAGAAGGCATGCTCGGGCACTTTGCCTTGCAAAGCGCCAGCGCCCCACTGCCCGGTGAGGAAGTTCTCAATCATGGCTTTCACCCGCGTCCACGTGTTGCGGTCGTTCGGCTCGAAGACGAAGCCTTCGGTGGCTTTTTTGACCGACTCCTCCACCATGTTGAAATAGCGGCGAACGCTGACGTAGCGCCATTCCAAGTCATTGCCCGTCAGCGTGCGAGCGCCCCAGACCAGGTTGCCTTTCCCGGTGAAAAAGCGAATGCAGTTGATGGATTTGCCTGCGTTCTCGTCCACGTTGAGGGTGGCTTGCATGGCGTCCGTGATTTTGATGGTGGGCTTGAGCACCATGTCGAGGGCGACGTTGGCGGGCGCTTTCCAGACGCCCCGAAGCTCGTCCACCCTGGCGTAGATGCCTGCAATGGCAGGCGAAGGAGGCATAATCATCGGGATGTCCCGAAGGGCTTGTTTCGCCTGGTTGTAGGCTTTGTTGTTGTTCGTGGTGCGCAAATCTTCCAACGTGGCTGCACCAGCGAAGCCGGTCACCGCCACGTTTGCCTCGCCGACGGTGCCGCTGGGCGTGGTCGTGAAGGCAAAATCGAGGTTGGTTTCCATGGCGGGATAGTAAGCGGCGGCATATTTCAGACGAGGGTCGGAATCCACCTGGTTTCTGAACTCGGTAATATTGTTGGTCGCCGGGTTGGCTTTGTCAATCCAAACGTCCATGATGACGAAGCGGTCGCCCAACATGACGCACTTGTCCATCGCCTCTTCGTAGATGCTGTAATAGTTGGCTGCCGAGCTGACGTTAATGGCGTCGGGGAACACGAAAAGGGTGATTTCATCCACCTCGTCGGTCACGTTCAAGCCATTGTTCAGCGGGTCGAGCGCCAGTGCGTTGGGGTCAATCACGCCGCCGGACGCCACGTAGTCGCCCACGGAAACAATCCAGCAGGCGCCCCCGCCATTCAGGTAGAACCACTGCACGGCGTAATACATCAGGAAAGCCGAGCGGGCGGTTTCGTTCACCCTGCCAAAAAATTGCCCGTCCCGAAACTCGACGGAGAGGCTGCCCGCAGGTTCGGGATTGGGCCCGCCGAAAAACTGGAAGTATTCCGGCATGGAAGTAATACGCTTTGCCTTAGCGGGAGCGGTGGCGGTGCGGGCGATGTTGTTGCCTTGTTCGTCCACGGCAAATTGCGTGTAGCCAATGAAGACCGGGATGGCGGTGGCTACCTGTGCAACCGAAGGCGGGAAAACGGGAATTTCTTCGATGTACACGCCAGGCGTACGGAGGTTTGTTAAACGAGTTGCTGCCATGTCACGTGGCTTTTTTATGGATGAATAATGCCTGCTGTGCTTTGGGTTCGTGCCCAGCGCACCTCACGCATCACGCATAAATCTTTCCCCTTTTTAAGTGGGCAATGAGATGAAAATTTCAGACAAAAACCGCCCTGCCACCGGGTCGTAACTCAGTTGCAGGTTGGAAGGGTTGGGCAAAAACTGGGTCTGGTTGACCCCGTAGCCCACTTGCTGGAAAGCCCTGGTGGCTCGCCGGGGTTTCAAGGTTACCAACTTCTCGGCGCCGCCTGCCTGCGTCACGTCGCCTGCCGTCTGACCGTTGTTGCTCGCTACGTTGTAGAGCCAAAAGCTGCGTTTGGCGGCGAGCCGGATGTCAAAAACAGACTCGTTTTTCCAACGGTTGGTCACCGGGTCTTTCGTTGCCCGGATGGAGCCGTCGGCGTTCAGCAAGTGAAAATTGGCAGGCAGCCCCGCCTCATGCACCATTTCCACCACGGCGAAAACCGAGTCGTCGGCGGGCAGCTCATCCAGCAGGTAAACCGGCTGCGGGCTGCCAAAAGGATTGCCGTTGACGCTGATTTCCAGCACGTACCTGCCGTCGGCAACGGCTAAAATCGGGTCGCCGGGCAAGGTGTCTTGCAGGCGCAAATCCACCGAGCAAGACGTCGGAGACGGCTGGGTCGGCGGAAAGTTTTTTGTGATGGTCTTCACGGTGACGCCGCCGGTGGTTTTCAAAGTGAAAACTGCCGAGGTAGGCGCCGCTGCTTTCGGGTCGAAACGATACTCGAACAGCTTGGGCAGCGCCAGGCGGTCGGCGGTGGTGGCGTAGTTGAAATCCGTGAAAGGGTCGGAAAAATCGCCCGCCGCCGGGTCAGTTTTCAGCGCCGCCGCCAGGTTGCCGCCGCCGATGCTCGCCAGTTCTCCCATTTCCCAGGTGCGGGCGGGGTTGAAGGCAGGCGCAGTCACGGAAAGTGAAGGCGCCGTTTTGCTCAAACCCGCTTCGGGGCGATTGGTGAACAGGTACTTCGCAGGCAGCGAATGCCGCATGGCGTGGGCGGTGAAGTTGTACCAGTAAGGGTTTTTCACCTTTATTAAAAAGGTGAAAACCGAGCCTGCCGCCAGGGGCAGGAAAGGTTCCAACTTGCCGTCGAGGCGCAATTTGGCTTGCAGGGAAGCGAAAAAACCCGTCGGCGTTAACTTCATCCGGATGCGCATTTGCCGCAATCGCTCGGCGGTGCTCCGCGTGGGCACTATTTCCAGGTCTTTCAAAAGCGAGTATTCTTCCTCCCTTTGGAGAAGCTCTTCCCTGAGTTGGGGGGACATGCCAAAGAACACGGCGGTGTTGTTGTCCACTGCTGTGCGCCGGTTGTCGAGGTAGTAGCTGTGCAGGATGCGTACCTCGAAAAGTCTTTTGTAAATGGTCAAACCCATGCTCAGGACTTAGGAAATTTGAGAAACCGGAGAAATTGGAAATTGAACTTCATCCTAATTTCCAATTTCCTCCATTTCCTCTAATTGCTACTGGCGGCGGGCACGACTTTCTCGCCCGTGCCGACTTCTTCGATAACGGGACCCGTGCCGGTGGTGCGCCGGTCTCTGACTCTGACCAAACGAGCTTTGTACATCGCAAACGGCACCTGATGCCCGCCCAACGAGCCCCACAAATGGTTGATTTGCTCGAAGGTCATGGTGTACAATTCCAGCGAAATGCGCAGAAAATTTCTGTCTTCCGGGTGAATGGCGGCGTTGCCCGCTACGGAACTGCCCGGCGAGTTGTGGATGGAAAAGACTCGTTTGGATTGGAAAAACTGAATCACCAAGGCAAGGCGTTGCAACGCCCTTTCATAAAAATCGCCCGATTGGTCGTAGGTAGAAGTGAAAAGCAGGTACAGGTTGATAAATACCGGCGGCTCCTCGTACGCTACCGAGCCATCGGCTCTGGGCAGCATGGGCGACTTGATATTTTTTAAGGCGCTTTCTTCTTCGATGTTGACAACGGTCATCAGGATGCGCTCCCGCATTTGGAAGTCGTTGTCTTGCTCCAGGTCTGCCACGTTTGCCAGGGAAAGCACGGTTGCGGTCGTATTCAGTTCATCCGTCAGGAATGCTCTCAGTTCATCGGCAATAAGTCGGACAGCTTGGTGAATCATGCAGGCTCGTTTTTCGGTGATGAATGGGCAAAACTATGCTCGCTCTTTCCGCCGAGCTTGAACAATCCCAACATGGTGATTTGAAAAATTCCAACATGGCAGGCTGCGGCTCAAGGATTTTCCGAGCGGATGCGCCGCCTGAACGAGCTTGGGCACTCGCCGTAGCATTTGGCAAAGCTCCTGGAAAAATATTCCAGCGAGCCGAAGCCCACTTTGTATGCTACCTCTTTCACGGAAAAACTGTCTGACTCCAGCAACACCCGGCTGCGCTGGAGTCGAAAATGATGGATGTAATCGCCAGGCGTTTGCCGAATGATTTGCTTGAAAATCCGGGTGAGTTGCATGGCGCAGTAGTTCAGTTCTTTTGCCAAGTCTTTGACCCTGAATTTATCGTTGTCTAAATTCTTTTCGATGACCCGGTTGATATTTTCCAACAGCCGGTTTGCCTGGTGCGGAGGGATTTTGGCAGGCGGGTCGCAAGGGCTGCCTGCCGGTATTTTGATGTTGTGACTGGCTGCGCCGTTGATAGGTTGCGGCGGTTGTTGCTCCTGGTGAGGGGAATGATGACCAACTATTTCAAGCACTTCCTCCATTCCATGCACCTTTTGGGCAGCCACTTCCTGGCAGCATTTGCCGGCGACGAAGCACAGAATTTCCTGAATCGAGGCTTCGTCCAAGTCAAAAAGCACCACCATGAGAAGACCTTTGCTCGGTTCGCCGGATGGCGAAAACCATTTGAAAGTTCTTTTTGAAACAGGAGCGTGAATTTTTTGGCGGACATTTGAAAAGAACTTTTCGCCGCCAAAAAGGGAAAGTTCAGGTGTTGGGGACGCTTGTTCTTTGAACCAGAAGTTTTTCATTTGGACGCTGTTTAGTGGTTAAATAATTCCGATAGAGCCAATCAATAAAAGGTCTATGAACTGCCCTGCGAGGGGCTATTTCATTCAATTTCTGCTGTTATTCCCGGACTAATTGGAGCGCTACAAGCGCGGAAACCCGACGCTCATCCACGTTTCGCCACATTTGGTTAGTCCAACCGCCTTAGAAATAATAGAGAAACACAAGCGCCCCAGCGGTTTTTCGCTTTCAGGAAAAAATCAGGAGGGGCAACTGCCGCAGTTTTTGTGAATTTGCGATTTGAAATGTGTAGTTGAAAAGAGCTGTCAGTACGCTTGAATAGAAAAGAAAAACGAATTAGTGAAGTGTGGCAAATGTGGCAAATTCATTCTCTGATTGCAATTTTCGGTTCGGCTTTTTTTCAAAAAACTGACCTTCTACAAAATTTTTGTAACCCATGCTTCTCAACGTCTGTGCTGACTACGACCAACTTTCCCGCCTTGCGGCAAACCTGATTTGCGACCTGGTGCGCTCCAAGCCTGCATCCGTCCTCTGCCTTGCCTCCGGGCACACGCCGCTG
>CAZHLB010000216.1:2180-9483 GCA_964533005.1 uncultured Saprospiraceae bacterium | reverse complement strand
TCTCTTGCTCCGAACCGTCTTTTCCCGCCCGGAAAAAGTTTCGATGTATTGGAAAGAAACCCTCCGACAAATGGAGGACATCGGCATCGGCTCGCTGGTTATCGTCGCCTTGATTTCGATTTTCATGGGGGCGGTGGCGGCGGTGCAGTTTGCCTACCAACTCGATGGCACGCTCGTGCCCCGGTGGTACATCGGCTACATCGTGCGGGATTTGGCAATCATCGAGTCGGCGCCGACCATCACCTGCCTGGTTTTGGCTGGAAAAGTCGGCTCGAATATGGCTTCGGAACTGGGTGGCATGAGGCAAAAAGAGCACATTGATGCCATGGAAATCATGGGCGTCAACACGGCGGCTTTCCTGATTTTGCCAAAAATAGTGGCGGCAATGTTCGTGATTCCGTTGCTCGTGACGCTCTCCGCCTACGTTGCCATCATGGGCGGCTACCTGGCGGTCGTGCCGGCGGGCGAGCTTTCCAGCGATGAGTATGCACGGGGCTTGCGGGCATTTTTCAATGAGCACAACGTCAACATGATGTACGTCAAAGCCATCGTGTTTGCATTCATTCTGACGACCGTTTCCAGTTTTCAAGGCTATTACGTTAAGAGCGGCAGCATCGAGTTGGGCAGGGCGAGCACCAATGCCGTCGTGTTCAGCAATATCTTGATTTTGACAGCAGATTATATGATTGCCGTGCTGCTGACAGGCTGAAAATAGGGATGAGGAATGAGGGATGAGGAATAAAAAGCCCCCTCATCCCTCGTCCCTCATCCCTCATCCCTAAAATGATTCGAGCGGAAAATATCATCAAGCAATTTGACGAGAACTACGTGTTGCGGGGCATCACGATGACCTTTTTTCCCGGCAAGACCAACCTCATCATCGGGCGAAGCGGGGCAGGCAAAACAGTGTTTTTGAAAATCCTGGTCGGGCTGATTGAGCCGACTGAAGGCAAGGTTTTTTACAACGACACCGACTTTTTTTCTTTGGATAAAAAGGAAATGCGGGCAATTCGGATGAAAGTGGGAATGCTCTTCCAAGGCTCGGCGCTGTTCGACTCGTTGACGGTGGAGCAAAACGTGCGTTTCCCGCTTGACATGTTCACCGATTGGTCGAAAGGCGAAAAGCAAGACCGGGTAAACTGGTGCTTAGAGCGGGTGAACCTCAAAGACATGAACCAAAAATATCCTTCGGAAATCAGCGGCGGCATGCAGAAACGAGTGGGCATCGCCAGGGCAATTGTGCTGGAGCCGATTTATCTTTTCTGCGACGAGCCGAACTCCGGTCTCGACCCTCGCACGGCGCTTTTGATTGACGAACTCATCCAAGACATTACTTACGAAAACAACATGACCACCATCATCAATACCCACGACATGAACTCGGTGATGGAAATCGGCGACAACATCGCCTACCTGCACGAAGGTCGGCTGGAATGGCAGGGCAGCAAGGACGACGTGCTGGGCAGCACGAATGAGCAGTTGCAGGGATTCATTTTTGCTTCGCCGTTTTTGCAGCGGTTGCGGAGTGCAGCTTTGAAAGAATAGAGCCGAGAAGTTTGCAGTCAAAACAGACATTCCAACCCGCTGAAATTTTGAAGCGTAATCACCTTCCAATCTTTTAAAACAGGCTGAATTTCAACCGTTTTCATTGCGGCAATCGCCACCAAAAACCTGTCCCGCTCCACCTCGCCAAAGGCTGCATGGTCGAAATATTCCGACACTTTCGGGTGCAAATTAGAGCGGAAAAACCGCCGTGCATTCGACCAATTATCGAAGCCTAAATTTGCTTCATGGCATAATTGCGCCAGCGTATCAATATCTTGAAGTGACTGCGTATGCAATAAAACGGCGTGTGTTTTCCAGTTCGATTCTTTCAATAATTGTAGCTCATCATATACCGGCAATTTCTGACCATTTATCATATAGCTGCTTTTTGACTGGCTATCCAGCAATATTAAATCCTGATATCGCCTGCCGGAAGATGGCTGCGGAATGCTTTGAATATATGCCCTGACCGGGTCAATGCGGTTGGCTTCAATTATTTCAGGTTGCGAATGCAAACTCAGGCGCACCGGCACGATGCCGAGGTCGAGTTTCAAAGCTTCGTCTGAGTTTTTGAAATTATAGCCCAGGTGATTCCAGGCTTGGCGAGCGATTTCCCACTCTTCGAGCGCCGTAGCTGCGAGCGCCAAATTTTCCCAATTGGCATCGTCGAAAGGATTGTGCTCCACCGCTTTCAATGAATAATGATAGGTGGGTTTCCACTCCTGGCGGGATTTGTAAATGCCTGCGAGGTAGGCAAATGGCGCCGACCAATCGGTCGCCAGGCGGGCGATTCGTTTGCAAAGTTTGACGGCATTATAGACGTCGCCCTGGCGGTCGTACTCTACCACCTGGCGGTAGAGTTGTTCAATTTCAGTGATTTGTTCGTTGTGCTCGTCCATGTCTTTTGGCTCAAAACTTTATTCAAACTTACAAAAATGGCTGGATGGTTTGTTAGCCATCCAGCCATTTGGTTTTGCAATTTCCTGACATTTAAATCATGGTGATTTTCAAAATCACCATGATTTAGTGCGTCATGAATATTTACCTGATTAAAGTAGCGTAGCCCTTGTACTCAAACGATTTCCCCCTCGGCTCGGTGAACGAAACTAAGCAAATGTACACTCCCGGTTGGGCCGCCCTGTCGGCGTTGTTGACCCTGCCGTTCCAGGCTTCCGCCGGGTCGCTGGTCTCGAAAATTTTCTCGCCCCAGCGGTTCCAGATTTCCAGTTTGAAGTTGGTGACGCCACGAGTGAAGCCGTTGCCTCTGAATAATTCATTCACCGTGTCTTCATTCGGCGAAAAGGCGGTGGGCATGAAAAAAGTCACTTTCGGCTCAACGTCAACGAATTGCGTCAGCGAATCCACGCATTTTTCAGGATGCACGACGACTTGCGTGACTTTTTGCAAGCCCGTGTCCGGAAAGGAGTAGGTGAAGTTTTGTTCCTGCGACACCAGTTTGTCGTTGACGTACCAATCCCAATGCACGGTGTTGAGCGACTCGTCGGTGAAACTTATTTCCGGGTTGAAATTCGAGACAACCGGCGGGTCGAAAGAAAAACCGGCCACCGGCGGCGGGAAAATTTGAATCAAGTCATTGAAAAGTGTGTCCACGTGGCAGCCGATGGGCGAGGTGATTTGCAGGTGCACGTCGTAGATGCCAGGTTGCAGGTAGGTATGCGTTGGGCTGATTTCGTCGCTGGTCAGGCTGTCGCCGAAGTCCCAACGGATGTCGTAGCTGAGGTCAATTGGATTGGACAGGTTGTTGAAAAAGACGCTGGCTGGCGGGCAACTCAACGTGTCGTTGGGACGGACGAGGATGAGCGCAGGCACGGGTTTGTAAATCACCGCTCTCGCCGTGTCGTCCTGGCAGCCATGCTCGTCCGTGACGGTCAATTTCACGGGCACGACTTTCGGCTCGTCGTACAAATGCACCGGGTTGTTGCGAACAGAGTCTAACGTACCGTCGCCGAGGTTCCATTTGAAGAAAGCGATTTGACCTGCGCCGTCAATGAAGCTTTGATTGAAAAAACTGACGGGGCCCGCCACGCAGGTATCGTATTGATAATCAAAGGCTGCCGTCAGTTTGGGGTAAATTTCAATGGTAATGTTTGCCGTGTCGCCGCAGCCGAAACCGGGGTTCAGCACGAGCCTGCCGTTGTAGCTGCCAGCTTCGGGAAAGGTGTAGTTCAAATCCCAGGTATCCACGATGGCGAGTGTGTCGTCAATCTCCAATTCCCACTGCCAATCTTGAATGTCAGCGGACTGAGTGCTTTGATTATCAAGGCTTATGGTGGTGCCGTCGCAGGTTTTGAGAAAATAGTTTTGGTCAATCAATTCCAAATCCTCGGCATCAATTTCTGCCTGGATGAGCGCCTGGCAGTTCGCCACGTTGAACTGAAAATCCCGCCTGGTTTCACCGAGCAAGACGCCGTTTCGATATTCCTTCACGCAAACTGCCACGGAAAACTGCCCCTGCACGGTCGGCGTGCCGGAAAGTGCGCCTGTAATTGTGTTGATGGCAACGGTCGGGCTGCCGCCCATCGGGTTGAGCGGGCTGTATGGCGGGTTGACAAAATTGACCGTTTGGTATGGCGGCGGGCAAGCAGGAACGGGTTGGATGGCATTGCAACCGTTGCCGCCGCCACCGCCCATCCCTCCGCCAACGAGCGGCGAGCAAAACGCATAAATCAACTGGTCGCCCTCGGCATCGAAGGCGCTGTGGTCGTAGTTCAATGGCTCGTTGACACAAATGACGATGGGTGGGAAGGTGTTGTAAACCGGGCTGTTGTTGCAGACGGCTTGCGAGGCGGGCGTGATTTCAACCGTGAAAGTCGCACCCACGTCGCCGGGCGTCTGAATGTTGGTGATGGTAGCATTGCGGCAGCAGCGTTGGTAAGAAATGTGGTAGCTGTCGGCGGAGGGCCACTCGTCGAAATGGTATTCGAAAACGTAAATGCCTTCCTGGACGCAGACGTTGGGCGGCAATTCTAAGCAAGGATTGTCTTCCGGCTCGATGCTGGCGTACGATTCCAGGTCAATGAAAAGCGTTTCCAAATCATTTTGGCTGTTGCCTTTGTAAATGGAAAAGGCAGCCGGGCTGTCAAAAAACGCCCCGGTAGGGTCGTTGCAATCCCGGTACATTTTCATGGTGAAACGGTAGTCGCCGTTGCCGAGGCATTCGTAGGTCAGCACGCCGCCGATGATGTGTTTGCCAAAACAGAGGGTTTGGAAAAACAGGAGGAAAGCCAGAAGTAAAAAACGTGTCATGGTCAGTTCATAATGAATAAACCGGGCGGCTCGCTTGGGAGCGAACCGCCCGGTTCAGGGTTTTTGATTTCTTGAAAGTTTAGCAAAGGTCGAAAATCAGCTTCTTCCGGCGGGGAAGTTTTTACTTCACCAGCGTCGCATACCCTCGCAGTTCATGCTTCTCGCCCCTGGGCCCTCGAAAATTGACCACCACGACGTACACCCCTTGCGGAGCAAGGTTCCCGGTGTTGTTTTTCTTGCCATTCCAATCTTCATCGGGGTCGGAAGTCTCGAAAAGTTTCTCGCCGTAGCGATTCCAAATAGTCAGGGAAAAATTGGTGGCGCCTTCCATCGAGCCGGTTCCACGGAAGCCGTCGTTGAAGCCATCGCCGTTTGGCGTGAAGGCATTGGGCAGGAAATAGCGCACTTCGGGAATCACGTCGAGCATCTGAATTGCCGTGTCTGTGCAGCCGCTGACGTGGAAAACGATGAGTTGAATCTGCTGCAAACCTGTGTCCGGAAAAGTGAAAACCGGGTGCTGCTGCGTCGAGCCGCCTGCCGTGCCGAACGTCCATTTCCACTTGGCTGCACCGGTGCTTTCATCGGTGAAATGCACCGTCGGGTCAAGATTGCTGGGTTGCTCGGGCAGATAGCTGAAAGCCGCTTCCGGGCTGGGCAAGATGGTGATGAGGTCGTTCCAAACGGTGTCCGTTTCGCAACCGAGTGGCGAGGTGATTTTGAGCGAAATCGAGTAAGTGCCAAGCTCGGTGTACAGGTGCGTGGGGCTGATTTCGCTGCTCGTGCCGCCGTCGCCGAATTCCCAGGCGATGGTGTAACTTTCATTCACCGGGAAAGAAAGGTTGTCAAAAAAGATGCTGGCTGGCTGACAGCCGATGAACTCGCTGGGTGCAATCACGAGCAATTCCGGCACCGGGAAATATTGAATGGTCTTGGTTTTTGTGTCGGCGCAGTTGTTAGTGTCCCGCACGGTCAGGGCAATTGGCAACGCCCCCGGCTCCTGGTAAATATGGCTCGGATGCTGCTGCGCCGAGGAGCCGCCATCGCCGAAATCCCAATCCCAAAAATCAATCGTATTGGGCCCGGCATCCGAAACGGAGAGGTCGGTGAAGCTGACCGGGCCCGCCCGGCAGGTGTCGTAATCAAACTCAAAATCCGCCCGGATGTCTGGAAAAACATCCACCCGCAGCCAGGCGGTGTCGCCGCAAGTCGTGTTTGGATTCAGAACCAATGAGCCGTAAAAAGTGCCTATGTGCGGGAAGTCAAACTTGCCATTCCAGTCGTTGTCGGTCACCAAATTGCTGTCAATGCTGAACGTCCACTGGCGGAAATCAATGAATTGCTGCTGGAAACTTTCGTTCATAAAAGTCACCTCGCCGGGCCCGCAGACTTGCACCACGAAGTATTGCTGCCCCTGTTCAATCACCATCGAGTCCTCCGCCACGTCTGCCACCACCGTCGGGTCGCACTGCGCCACGTTGAACTGAAAATCCCGGCGCACCCGGCTCAGTATGTTCCCATTTGCATCCTTCTCAATCACTTCCACGCCCACCACAAATTGCCCCAAAATGGTCGGTGTGCCTGTCAGAAAACCAGTCACGGGGTCAATTTTCAGCGGAGGATTACTGCCCAACGGATTTTGCCAGGAATAAAGCGGGGAGACGAAAGTGACCTGTCCGTAGGGCGGCGGCATGTCAGGGTCAGGAGCGACACCTAATGGTTGCGTAGCGTTTTGCTGGTCGGTGCCGCCGCCGAGGAAAGGATTGAAAAGGCGGTACTCCAACGTGTGACCATCGGGATCGGTGGCGCTGTGGTCGAAGTTGATTGGCTCGCCTGCGCAAATGACGATGGGGGGAAAATTATTAAAAACAGGGCTGTTTTTGCAAACATCATGCGCCGCACCCGGCATTTCTTGAAATAAGTAGCGCCCGACTCGCCTGGCGCCACAATGTTGGTGATGCTGTTGTTGCGGCAACACCTTTGATATATAATGTAGTAGCTCTCGTTGCTGACAGGTAAATCCAGGTCGAAAACGTACACGCCTTCTTCCACGCAAACATTGGGCGGTGCGATGAGGCAAGGATTGCTCAGGTTCGGTAAAACTTGCGTGATGTCGGGGCTGCCCAAGCTGATGACGTCAAACGGTACGGTAGAACTTCCCTTGTAAATGGTCACCGTCGCAGAAATTTGACCGCCAGGTGCATCGAAAGGAGCGCCGCCGCCTGCGCAATCCCGGTAGATTTTCATGGTGAATTGGTACTTCCCGCTGCCCTCGCAAACGTAGGTGATGTCGCCGCCGATGATGTGAGCGGCTTTCAGAATTTGCGTGTTCGCCAATGCCAGCACAATCAGCAAGGGCAGCAGTCTCGATATTTTTGGCGTGTTCATTTCAAGCATTTTGATGCCTGGTTTTGAATTAGGATGCGTGGGATTTTCAAGGATTTTTATAATTTGGGACGGACGAGCCAAAATAAAATAAAAAGTAAAATACACC
>CAZHLB010000216.1:0-2170 GCA_964533005.1 uncultured Saprospiraceae bacterium | reverse complement strand
TTTACACTTATATAATGTAGTGGCCCCCCCGCCAAAATCATAAATATCCTTGAAAATCCCACGCATCCTAATTCAATTTTAAAGACAAAGATTTTCCCAAAGAGCGTTTTTAAAACCTCAAATTCCCGATGTGCAAGGTAGGCAACATTTCGATTTTGGGAATTTGAGGATTTCAGGTTGGGCGCAACGCTTTCGCTGAAAATTCAGACTTTGGCAGCTAAAATCACCCTTCAACTTATCATCATGCAGAAAAAAATTCTCCTTCCCTGCCTGCTTTTTGCCTCCCTCTCCTGCCTTGCTCAGACAGACGAGCGAGCCGCCGTCGTTGGCGTCATTCAAAAGATGTTCGACGCCATGCGGGCTGGCGACGGCGCTGCCTTCCGTTCCACCTTCGATACTTCAGCGAGGGTGCAGACGGCACTCATCACCAAAGAAGGCAAGCCAATGCTGCACACCGAAGTCATCAGCGAATTCGGCATCGCCGTCGGAACGCCGCACCCGGAAGTCTGGGACGAGCGCATCTGGAACTACGACGTGCGAATTGACGGCAACCTCGCCAGCGCCTGGACGGACTACACTTTTTTTCTGGGTGAAAAAATGAGCCACTGCGGCGTCAATGCTTTCCAGCTTTTCAAAGGCGAAAACGGCTGGAAAATCATCCAAATCACCGACACCCGCCGCCGCACCAATTGCCAAACCGAGCCAAACATTGGCGTCGCCGACATCAACCGCTTGCTCGACGCCTGGCACAAAGCCGCCGCCGTCGCCGACGAAGACACTTTTTTTGGCAGCATGACTGCCGACGGCATTTACCTCGGCACCGACGCCACCGAGCGATGGCTGCGGGACGAACTGCGGGAGTGGTCGAAGAAGTATTTTGAAAAAGAAACCGCCTGGGCATTCACGCCTCGAAACCGCCAAGTGTACCTTTCGCAAAGCGGCGACCTCGCCTGGTTCGAGGAATTGCTCGATACCTGGATGGGCACGTGCCGGGGCAGCGGAGTGCTGGCGAAAACGGCGGAAGGCTGGAAAATCAACCACTACAATTTGGCGGTGATGGTGCCGAATGACCTTATTCAAGGATTTATTGACCTCGTAAAAAAGGCAGAAAAGAAGGATTGACCATCAATTAGTTTCCCGCAAAGGGCGCTGAGGAGCAAGGGCGCAAAGTCAGACTTAGCGTCCTCTGCTCCTCAGCGCCCTTTGCGGGAAATCAAATCTTACCATGCAACACGACCGCAATAAAGCAAGCAAACTCAACCGCCTCGGCATGGAGCTTTCCGACCAGGGAAAAACCACCGACGCCATCAATGCCTACCGCAAAGCCATCGAAGCCGACCCTGATTTTTCCGACCCATATTATAATCTGGGTCTGATTTACAAATACCGGCACGACTGGCGCAACTCCTTGAAATACAACCTGAAAGCTGCCGAACTCGACCCCGCCGACCCGCCTTCCTGGTGGAATCTCGGCATTGCAGCGACGGCGCTGAAAGATTGGAAAACGGCAAAATTCGCCTGGCGTGGCTTCGGCATCCCGCTGCCGCCTGACAACGAAGACGAAGAATTACGTCTGAAAATCGGCATGACTCCGGTGCGCCTTTCTGAAAACAAAGAGGTGATTTGGATTGAGCGCATCGACCCTGCGAGGGGCTTCATTTTGAACGTCCCGACGCCTGACAGCAAGCGCCGCTACCGGGATTTGATTCTCAACGACGGCGCTCCGATGGGCACCCGCACGGTGGATGGGCAGCAGTTCCCGGTGTTCGAGGAACTGCAATTGCTTCAAGCATCAGACTACCAGACCTACTCCGTCTGGGTCTCCGCTCCCCTCAGCAAATGGTTAGACACGTTGAGCGAGCTTTGCGAAAAAGCCAACGTTGGGTGCGAAAATTGGACACACACCCTCCGCCATGTCTGCAAACAATGCAGTGAAGGCAACCCGCACGAAGTCCATGACCGGGAACTGGAAAAAGACATCATCGATGGGCAATTCAACCTCGGCATGGCTGCCAAGTCGCAGGAAAAATTGGACAAAGTGCTGGCGGCTTGGAAGGCGGAGTCGCAGGCGGTGGTGATTAGTCTGGAAAGGGTTTTGTGAGCGACCGGCGCAGACGTTTACGAAACTTTGAAAGTTTCGTAAACGTGGAGCTAAACCATTTTTCCGCAC
>CAZHLB010000215.1:0-9574 GCA_964533005.1 uncultured Saprospiraceae bacterium | reverse complement strand
TTGTCTTCGGAAATCTGGTGGATAACACAGAATCTCTTGGCTTCATTTTTGCTTTCCAGATATTGCCGACCATTATCTTTTTTTCCGCGCTCACCAGCCTGCTCTTCTACCTGGGAGTTTTACAGAAAATTGTTTATGGCATTGCCTGGGTGATGAGCAAGACGATGAAACTGACCGGGGCGGAAAGCCTCGCCGCTGCCGCTAATATTTTCATCGGGCAGACGGAAGCGCCGCTGGTGGTCAGACCTTACCTCGCCGGCATGTCCCGTTCGGAAATGATGTGCCTGATGTGCGGCGGCTTCGCCACGATTGCGGGCAGCGTTTTCGCAGCTTACGTTGGATTTTTGGGCGGAACCGACCCGGCGCAGCAGCAAATGTTTGCCACTCACCTGCTCACTGCCAGCATCATGAGCGCACCGGCAGCCATCGTGGCGGCGAAAATTCTGTTTCCGGAGACCCGTGAAATCACGCTGGAAGACCAAAAATTAGAAGTGCCGAAGGAAAAATTGGGCAGCAACGTGCTCGACGCCATCACTATCGGCGCAACGGATGGCACAAAGCTGGCAGTCAACGTCGGGGTGATGCTGCTGGTTTTCACCGCCATGATTGCCTTGCTCAACTACGTGCTGACAAACGGTATCGGCTCGTGGACGGGGCTGAATGAAATTGCCAGCCAGAGTAGCGGCGGGCGCTTCACGGGCTTCAATTTGGAATACATTCTGGGCATCATTTTTTCGCCGGTCGCCTGGCTGATTGGCGTGTCCACGAAAGACGTGATGGTGGTGGGTCAACTGCTCGGTATGAGGACTGCCATCAATGAGTTTTATGCGTACAGCCAAATTCCCGGCGTGAGAGGTTTGATTAGCGAGCGTTCGATGCTCATCACGACGTATGCGCTTTGCGGCTTCGCCAATTTTGCGAGCATCGGCATTCAAATCGGCGGCATCAGCGCACTGGAGCCGACGCAGCGCCAGACGTTGACGGAACTTGGTTTGAAGGCAATGATAGGCGGGACGATTGCTTGTTTTTTTACGGCGATAATTGCGGGGATGATGCTTTGAGGGAAGTAAAAAGTAGAAAGTAAAAAGGCAAAAGTGGGGCGCCCACTTTTGCCTTTTTACTTTCTACTTTTTGCTTCAAAAAATCAGCTCATGGCGTGCGATAAAAACCGGCGCATGGATGGTGAATGAAATCCAAGCACGATATCAGATTCGGGAATGCCAGCTTCAATCAGCAAGGAAGCGATATCCGCGTCGGAATTGTCTTCCTGAATCCAGACTTTGCCATCCTTTGCAATGTCAATATGAAAAATGCAATCTCGCACTGGTTTCTCACCTTCCCACCCAAAGTTCACGACTAAATAATGGTCGTTTTCCTTATCAAAGATAAGCTCGGTAGTTACATCCGAAGACCCAGCGTAAGTGCCCTCGCCGAAAGGACGCAGCACTTGCTGGATGATTTTGCGATAGCGAGTTATTTTTTCCAAGTGATAGATTTTGGTCGAAGGTAGGTAAAGGGGCAAAAAAAACAGGGAGGCGATTGTGCAATCACCTCCCTGTTTTTTTACAAGCTGCTCAATCTCAATCACATCTTGAAATACGAGCCTTCATTCTTCCCGCCGCCCCGCACATTTTCCAGCCGCTTTTTGAACTCCGCATTCTTCTCGAAATCCTGCATCCGGGCATAAATTTCAGACAAAGCAATTAGCGTATTCTGGTCGTTCGGGTCGAGCGACTCTGTTTTTTGGAAATAAGGTAAAGCCTTGTTCATCAATTCGTTCCACTTGGTTTCCAGCTCTTTGTACTTCTTTTGGTCTTCCTTGGTCATGCCCAATAAGTTGGCGACTTTGATGTATTCCACCGCCTTGTTGAAGTACAGCGAGCCGATGCTGTAAATGGCGTCGAAGTGCTTCTCGTCGAGTTTCACGGCTTGCTCGAAATAGCTCAAAGCCTTGTTGAAATAGTCAGCCGCCAGTTGCGAATCATGGTTTTTGGCAAACTCGGCGTTGTGCATTTCCAGGTAAACATTGCCCAGGGCGGCATAGATGGAGGGGTTGTTCGGCTCCTTTTCGATGGCTTCTTTCAACTTAACTTCCAGCTTTTCAAATTCCTTGTTTTTAATCAGGTAGTTGATGTAGGCGAACAAGATTTCCGTGTTGTCAGGGTACTTTTTCAAGCCTTGTTCGAGCACGGCAAAGGCGTTCGGGTCGCCTTCGGCATCGAGCATGTTGTAATATTGGGCAAAGACGCCGCCGTCAATGGTATCTACTTTGACCAATTCGGCGAACAGCGCCTTTGCACGGGCATTGTTCTTCGACGCCTGTGCCACGTAAGCCACGACGTATTTGTGATTGACTACGTCTTTGTCGGGAACGATAGGCGCTTCGCCGTTGGCTTTTACCTTTTCGTTCAGCACCAGCACCATATCGAGGCTTTTGTATGCGCCAACGTAGTCTTGCTGCTGGATTTGGTAGTTGCCGATGATGTTCAGCTTGGTGCCTGCCTCTTGCATGCCTTTGACGGCGTCTTTGATTTCAAATTTTTTGACCGCCAATTCAAGCGCCTTCACGAAGGACTCACCTGCAAGTAGCGGCGCATCCGGGCGGGCGGGCACGTAATTTTTGTCGAGCATCATGCGGTTGATGTCCTGGTCGGCGAGGGCGTTGTAGATTTCGCCACGAGTTTGCCAGGTTTTTAATTTGCCTTTGGTTGCGTCGGCGGCTGCGGCGATTTCGATGTTGTCAATGGCTTCTTTCATCTTGTCGCCATTGGCTGCCGGGTCGAGATTGTAGCTGCCGAGCGCACGGGCGGCTTTGGCGAGCGCCTTTTCAGGGTCTTCCTGGGCAACAAGGATGGCGGTAGCGAGGAAAAAGGTCAATGCGCCTAAAAACAATTTTTTCATCGTATTCAAATTTTGAAGGCTGTCCCTGCTCTCCCGGTTGTGACTTTGGGTTTGAAAAAGCCCGCAACTGGAGGCGAAACAGCTTTGCGTATAAACCCTTTACAGACTGAGTTCGGCTGAAAAAGGCATTCAGAATTTTGTTAAAAGTTTCGTTGCTGAAGTGCTAAACTTCAAAGTCAGGCTTTTAGCTCTTTCAAGTCCAATTCAAAACCTGACAAAACATCTTCTCCTGACAAAACGTGGTCGAACCCTTGCACCTCCTGCGAGGAGCCATCTTGCCGGTAAATCCACGCCTGTTGTTTGAGCGGGTCAATCAGCCAAGCCAGTTTCACGCCGTTGGCAATCCATACTTTGCTCATTTTATCCTTTAGTTTTTCTAAAGAGTCGGAAACGGAGCGCACTTCCATCACGAAATCCGGCACAATCGGCGTGATATGCCTGCGCTGTGCGGGGGTAAGCTGGTTCAGTTTCTCCCATGGAATCCAGGAACCATCAGCTTTATTTTCTGCCCCATCAGGCAGAACGTAAAGCATGGAAGGGCTGAGTGCCAGCCCCAACTTGTTGGTTTTCGACCAATTTCTAAGAATAGCGAAGGCATCGCCTTCATAAAAGCTGGATTGAATTGTCATCGGAGGGTGAATTGTGATGTAGCCATTTTTGTCCCGCTCAATTTTCAACTCCTCATTTTTCTGAATAAACTCATGGAACTGCTGCCTCGTCATAATGCTATGGAACACGAGCGGCTCGTGCCGGACGATTTGGAGAAAGGCATTTTCTTGCTTTTTTTCTGCGACTTGTACGCCCATGTTTGACAATTTTTCCCGCCAAGTTATGGCGTCTGCTGATTTGTCTCGCTGACCTTTTTTCGGAAAAATCAGCAAGCCAATTGACCGGGTGACTGCCAGCCACCCGGTCAATTTTTCCCGGCATTTTTTTATCCGGAAAAAATTCATCGGTTATCATTCCTCCGTCGCCGCCACTGCCGCCGCCGCCACTTCTTCCTCCTCCACGTGCGGCACAACGGTCACGTCTGCGATTTCATCATCTTCTTCTAAACGTATGACCCGCACACCTTGCGTCGCCCTGCCCATCACCCGGATGTCGCTCACCAGCATCCGAATAATGATGCCGGAGCGGGTGGTAATCATCAAATCATCCTCCTCGGCGACGGCTTTGATGGCAATCAAATCGCCTGTTTTTTGAGTGACTTCGATGGTTTTCACGCCTTTCCCACCCCGGTTGGTCAGGCGGTAGTCTTCCACTTCGCTGCGCTTGCCGGTGCCTTTTTCGGAGACGGAAAGGATGGTCAGTTTCTTTTCTCCCGGCTCGACGACAGCCATGCCAACGGCGAGGTCGTGGTCGTCTTCGAGCGTGATGCCAATCACCCCGGTTGCCGTTCTGCCCATCGGTCGGACTTTGGATTCGTGGAAATGAATGGCATTGCCCACTTTGCTGGCGATGAAGATTTCATTGTTTCCATCCGTCAACCTCGCCTCCAGCAAGGTGTCGCCTTCGTTGATGCCGATTGCCATGATGCCGCCTTCACGGGGGCGGGAGTAGGCTTCGACTGCCGTCTTTTTTATTTGCCCTTTTTTGGTGCAGAACAAAATGTAGTGCGAATCCAAAAACTGACGGTCGGTCAAGTCTTTGACGATGATGTAGGCTTTCACCTTGTCGTCCGCCGGTATGCTGAGGATGTTTTGGATGAACCTGCCACCGCTCGTCCGGCTGCCTTCGGGAATTTCATAAACCCGCAGCCAGTAACATCTTCCTTTTTCGGTGAAAAACAGCAGATAGTTGTGGTTGCTGGCGACGAACATGTGTTCGACAAAATCTTCCTCCTTCGTTTTTGTGCCTCGTGCGCCCCTGCCGCCCCTGCCTTGTGTGCGGAATTCGGAGGTCGCAGTGCGCTTGATATAACCTGCGTGAGAGATGGTGATGACCACGCTTTCGTCAGCGATGAGGTCTTCGATGTCAATGTCGCCGTCCTCGAAAGTGATTTCGGTGCGGCGGGCGTCGCCGTAGCGGTCTCTGATTTCAATCAATTCCGCTTCGATGATGCCCCGCTGCAAATCCTTGCTATCCAGAATTGCTTGCAGCCTGGCAATCAGCGCCAGCACCTCATCGTATTCCTGCTTCACTTTGTCCCGCTCCAATCCGGTGAGCCTCGACAGGCGCATTTCCAGGATGGCTTTCGCCTGAATTTCAGACAGATTGAAATTCGTCATCAAACCTTCCTTCGCCTCGTCCACCGTGCGGGAGTTGCGAATGAGGGCAATCACTTCATCCAAGTGGTCGAGGGCGATGAGCAGACCTTCCAGGATGTGCGCTCTTTCTTCTGCTTTGCGCAGCTCGAACCTCGTGCGGCGCACCACCACTTCGTAACGGAAGGCGATGAATTCCTCAATCATATCCTTCAGGTTCAAAGTCATCGGGCGACCATGAACCAGGGCGACGTTGTTCACGCCATAAGCAGTTTGCAGCGGGGTGTGTTTGTACAATTGATTGAGCACCACGCTCGCCATCGCATCCCGCTTCACTTCGACCACGATGCGCAAGCCGGTGCGGTCGCTCTGGTCGCTGGGCTGGGTGGCGATGCCTTCGATTTTTTTGTCCACCCGAAGCTCCTCGATTTTGGCGACCAGCATCGCCTTGTTCACTTGGTAAGGAATCTCGGTGATGATGATGCTTTCCCTGCCGTTGTCGTGGGTGATGATGTTCGCACGACCTCGCACGACGACCCTGCCCCGACCTGTTTCAAAGCCATCCATCACCCCTTTGTAGCCGAAGATGATGCCCCCGGTGGGAAAATCGGGCGCTTTGATGTGCTTGGCAATTTCCTCGATGGTGATGTCTGGATTTTCAAGCACGGCGATGGTTCCGTTGATAACCTCGGTGAGGTTGTGCGGCAGCATGTTGGTTGCCATGCCGACGGCGATGCCGCTTGCGCCATTCACCAAAAGATTGGGAAAACGTGCCGGAAGAACGGTCGGCTCTTCGAGCGAATCGTCGAAGTTGAGCGCAAAATCAACGGTATCCTTTTCAATGTCTGCGAGCAATTCCTCGGCGATTCGGCGAAGGCGAGCCTCGGTGTAACGCATGGCAGCCGGGCTGTCGCCATCCATGCTGCCGAAGTTGCCCTGACCATCCACCAGCGGGTAGCGCAGCGACCAATCTTGCGCCAAGCGAACCATTGCGTCGTAAACAGAAGTGTCGCCGTGCGGGTGGAACTTGCCAAGCGTCTCCCCGACGATACGGGCGGATTTTTTATGCGGCTTGTTGTAGGAAAGCCCCAATTCGTTCATTGCGAAAAGCACCCTGCGATGCACCGGTTTCAACCCATCCCGCACGTCCGGCAAAGCCCTGGAAACAATGACCGACATAGAATAATCAATGTAAGCGGTCTTCATTTCCTCCTCGATGTTGATGGGGATAATTCTTTGTCCTAAAGCCATATTTTGAAGTAAAACTCAGGTTGCAGCAAATCCAGGGAAGAGAGAAAAAAAATTTCAATTTTTTTTCTCTCTACAACTTCTTCTCTGCGCAGGGTTTGCATTAACCTGAATTGAAAGTAAAAACAGGAAAGGAAAAATTAGCGGACTGTTGTTTGAATGCGCCTGCTTTTCACCTGTCCTTTTTCAAATTTTTTGTTTTTGAGAGGCGCAAAAGTAGGAAAAAATGGGTGCTGGAAAAGGGGTGATTTTGGGCATTTTTAGAGGCAAAAAAGCTGCCTATAACATCATCTTTTTGATTCGTACAATAGGGCCCGGACACATCGCCTCATGGCAACTCATGCAAACACCCACCATATTACTATATGCCTCTTTCGCCTGCGCCTGTTCACATTCTTTCAGCGTTTTCACCGCTTGGGAATACGCCAAAGCATACGCCTTAAATTCTGGCGAAGCTGCCTTCTCCGGCTCGGTCGCCTCGGCCGTGTGGATGTTTTCAAAGTCCACCAAAATCGTCGGTTTTTCACCATTCTGAATTTGAGATTTCACCTTCATGCCATCCTCGAACATGTCTCGCATCAGCAAGGCAAGCTCCGTGTCGCCGTTGGGATTGATGGGCATTCGGATGACGCCGGAGCTACTTTTCTCATCGTTTGAAAGGCAGGAAAAGAGGCAGGCGGCGGTGGCAAGGGTCAGGAAAACAAGTAGTTTTTTCATGTTTAAATCTGTTGCTAACTAAAAATTGGAGCTGCAAAGAAAACGCAAAAGGCAGGATTGAGAAGGAAGGAAGTGAGTGTTTTTTCTCACCCAAAGTGCAGTAAATCAAGCCTTTTCAAGGGTAAACCCAAACGTCGAACCCACCTTCAAAGTGCTGCGGACATTGATGGTTTGCTTGTGCGCTTCGACGATGTGCTTCACGATGGACAAGCCCAAACCGGAGCCACCCTGCTCCCGGCTGCGGCTCTTGTCCACCCGGTAAAAACGGTCGAAAACGTGGTTGAGATGTTCCGCCGGAATGCCGATGCCGCTGTCCGCTACCTCGACCAGGATGTTGCTGTCCATGTCGTAGAAACTGACTTTGGTACCGCCGCCTTCTTTGCCATATTTCAGGGAATTGACTACCAGGTTGACCATCACCTGGCGAATGTATTCCCGGTCAGCCCTGACCCGGAAATGCTGGTCGGCGCCGGGCTTGAAATGGAAGCGGATATTGCGCTCCGCTGCCCTCATTTTTTGTTCTTCAAAGACTTCTTCAGTGAGGTCACGGATGTCGAAGGGCTGTAAATCGAGGACAAGTTCGCCGGCTTCGAGGCGGGAAATATTGTCGAGGTCTTCGACGATGGTGTTGAGGCGCTCCACATTTTTGGCGGCACGTTGGAGGTAGTTCAAATTGATGCCGGGGTCTTCCAATCCCCCGTCGAGCAAGGTTTCCAGGTAGCCCTGGATGTTGAAAATGGGCGTTTTCAATTCATGCGAAATGTCGCCGAGGAACTTGCGCCGGTATCCTTGCCAAGCCTTGAGTTGTTCGATTTCTTTTTCCTGGCGGGCAGTCCATTCTTCCACCTCTTTTTCCACCTCCTCCAAGACTTCGGGTCGCATTTCTGCCACCTCTCTTTTCTCGTTAGGCGACAATTTGTGCTGGTGGATGCTCTTGTAAACCACTTTGATTTTGCGGTAGATGTACCGCTTCAAAAAGTAAACGACGATGAAATAGGATGCCAAAAAAACGCCTCCCGCCAAAGTCAAAATCTGCCACCATTCCAAGCCGGGAACCCAAATCCAGCGCAAAATTGCCAGCAAAAAGAGCAATATGCCCGCCGACAAAAAGGCAGAACCCGCCGCCATCTGCTGAGGGGTCGGATTTTTCAAATTCAGATTTCCCTTGAAAAAATCGAGGCTCATCTGGTGATTGGTGACTGGTGATTGGTGACTGGTGAATGGTGAATGGTGATTGGTGATTGGGACGAACCAATCACCAGTCACCAATCACCAGTCACCAGTCACCAATTACCAATCACCAACTAATTAAAAGTCAAAGCGATAGCCGATACCCTTCAGGGTTTTGATGTACTCGTCGCCGAGTTTTTCCCGGAGCTTGCGGATGTGAACGTCAATGGTTCGGTTGCCCACAATGACGTCGGCGCCCCAGACTTTGTTGAAGATTTCTTCCCGGGTAAACACCTTTCCGGGCTTGCTGACGAGCAGGTTGAGCAACTCATACTCTTTTTTCGCCAGCTCGATTTCCTCTTCGCCCCTTCGCACAACCACCTTGTCCCGGTCAATGATGAGGTCGCTAATTCGGACGACATTTTCGACTTCAGCAGCGCCGTCTAAGCGACCGGAGCGGCGCAGCAACGCTTTGACCCGGCTCATCAAAACACGTGGCTTGATGGGTTTGGTGATGTAGTCGTCGCCGCCGACGTCAAGGGCGGCGATTTGGGAGTAGTCTTCTTCCCGTGCGGTGAGAAATGCAATGAGCGTTTGGTTGAATTCCTTGCGGTTGCGGAGGGTGCGGCAGACTTCGACGCCGTCCATTTGCGGCATCATGATATCGAGGATAATCAAGGTGGGTTTTTCCTGCTCTGCCAGTTTTATTGCCTCTGCGCCGTTGCCGGCAGTGGTGACTTTGTAGCCCTCTTTTCGGAGGTTGTAGCCAAGAATTTCAAGGATGTCCGGCTCGTCGTCAACAACCAGAATTTTTATTTCTTCCATGCAAAGTGTTGATTAAGAAGCGGCAAAAGTAGCTGGCATATGCCGGAGCGGGGTTTAAGAAATTGTAAAGTCATTGATGATTGTTGATTGATGATTGTTGCCGGGACGCCCCAACAACAATCCTCATTTCAACTCCACCTGCATCTTGCTCAGTTCTTCCTGCACCTGTTCGTAAACCTCCTGCATCAAACCCGGATTGCGCTTCAAAATGGCAACGCAGGTGTCGAAAGTTTCCCTATCCATCTCATGCATTTCGAGAACCTGGCGGTAATAAATAGGTGTGAGGCTGTCTTTTTTTAGCTGGTCGAGGTGCATGGTAGCGGACTCGGCGAGGTGGATGTCTATGAGGACTTTACGCAGCTTTTCTTCTTTCACCGGGAGTGATTCTTCGCTCACGCAGGCGGCGAAAAGGAGTGGCAAGAGGAAGAAGAATTTTTGCACAAGCTATTAGAAGGATTAAATGATTGATGATTACATGATTACATGATTGTTGATGGAAATGGCTGATG
>CAZHLB010000214.1:6149-9577 GCA_964533005.1 uncultured Saprospiraceae bacterium | reverse complement strand
TAGAGAGGCAAAAGGTTACCACAACCTTTTGCCTCTCTAACCCTCCTAAACCTTCCGAAACCTCCTAAACCTGAAAAGAAAAGCCGCAAGCATGTCAAGCACACTTGCGGCTCAGTTCGTAGCCCGTACGGGAATTGAACCCGTGTCTCTACCTTGAAAGAGTAGCGTCCTAACCCCTAGACGAACGGGCCTTTTTGTCATTTTGTCATCCAGAAAAATGCCTGAATTGACGTGCTTCCTTCAAAAGCGGGGCAAAGATATTTGCAAAACCAAAAAATCAAAGCCGGGCAAAAAAAAGTTTTGAGATAAAAATCAGCGCCTGCAAAAACCCGGTTTTTATACATTTGCCGCCGCTCAAACGCTGCACATCAACTATTCCCGGGCAAAATTAGTTGCCCGCTTCTCCACCAAATTTTTCCAAATTATGTCAAAGACTGGTGACTGGTAATTAGTGATTGGTGATTGGGATTCCCCCAATCACCAATCACCAATCACCAATCACCAATCACTTTTTTTAATCGAATCATTTTTCACCATGACAAAGAGAATTGCAATCAACGGATTCGGTCGCATCGGACGGCTGACGCTGCGCAACCTGTTGAAAAAAGAAGACGTCGAAGTGGTCGCCATCAACGACCTCACCGACAACCGCACGCTTGCACACTTATTTAAGTATGACACCATGCAGGGGAAATTCGAAGGCGAAGTTTCCGCCGACGACCAGCACCTGTATTTCAATGGCAAAAAAGTCCTCGGTTCAGCCATCAAAAACCCGGCGGAATTGCCGTGGAAAGAACTTGGCGTGGACGTGGTGCTCGAATGCACCGGCATTTTCCTCGACAAAGAAAAAGCAGGGTTGCACCTCCAGGCTGGCGCAAAACGGGTCGTCCTGAGCGCACCGCCCAAGACGGATGACGTGCCGACTTTCGTCATTGGCGCCAACCACGAGAACATGCAGGCGAGCGACCTCATCGTTTCAAATGCTTCCTGCACTACCAACTGCCTTGTTCCGATGGTGCTCGTGCTCGACAAAAACTTCGGCGTCGAACAGTTTTTTATGAACACCATCCACGCCTACACTTCCGACCAAAACTTGCAGGATGGGCCCCACCGGGATTTGCGCCGTGCAAGGGCTGCTGCGCAAAACATCGTGCCCACCAGCACCGGCGCTGCAAAAGCAGTGACCCTGGTTGCTCCGCACTTGAAAGGCAAAATTGCCGCCCACTCGCTGCGGGTTCCCGTCGCTACGGGCAGCTGTACCGACCTGGTCTGCGTTCTGAAAAATGGAGCATCGGTGGAAGAAATCAACGCCAAATTCAAGGCAGCTGCCGAAGGTCACATGAAAGGCATCCTCGAATACACCGACGAGCCGATTGTTTCCGGCGACATCGTGCGCAACCCACACTCGGTCGTTTTCGATTCCGGCTTGACGCAAGTCAACGGAAATACTTGCCGCATCGTCGGCTGGTACGACAACGAAGCTGGCTATTCCGCCCGCCTCGCCGACCTGTCCGTGATGGCGGCAAATCAACAGTAGCATTGAATCAGTATGAAAATAAGGCGCTGCCCGACCAACTGGGGCAGTGCCTTTTTTTTTATTGACACTATCTTCAATCACCATTTTTATGATTCAATCCATCCAAGACGCATTCAACCTAATTGACCAGTGCGAAGACGGGTTTCCGTACGTCGCCATCGAGTACCTCTACGAGCATCCCGCCGACGCCGCCATCACGGAAAAAATCGTTTTCGCCATCTCCCATGCGCTCGACGAAAACGTCTATTTCGATGAGGACATGGAGGAATTCAGCCTGGCGCCGCTCTGCTACATGATTGTGGCAGAAAACCATCCGAGCGAGGCGTTCATCGAGCCGCTCATTCAATTTCTTTCAAACGAGGATGCTTCCGAACTTGAAATTGAGTGCGAGCAAGTCGCCTACCTGGTCGGGAAACTTTGCGAAGCCCTGCCGGAGGTGGCAGTTCCCAAATTTTTAGACGCCATCGAGCGGCTGGCAAAATCGGAGACCGATGCCACTTACAGTTACCTCTACGATGCGCTCTATTTCGCTGACGCAGAAAGCTACAAAGACCAGATGCTCAACATTTTCCGTGAGCCGAGCCTGGCTGACCCGGATATTTTCGCCCAGATTTTAGCGGCGAAAAAAATACCCGAAGCCCTGCCGCTCATGGAGGAACGTCTGAAAATGATGGAGCAGGAAGTTGCCGAAAACGAGGAAGAAATGGACGAGGAAGAAATGGAAGACCTGGAAGTGATGGAAGAAGAATTGGACGCCCTCATCGAGGAAATCAAAAGGGGCGAATTTGATTTTTCAACCCTCGCTCAACCCTGGGTGCAGCAGCGACCGGATTGGAAGGAATATTTGCAAGCCATCGAAGAAGAGGATTTTGACTTGTTCGGCGACATGGATGAGGACGATTTTGAAGACGATGACGAATACCTGGCTGCGCCGGATGAGCTAAACACTCCTCATGACCATGATTATCTGCCTTTTGAAGACGTGCCGGAAACGGTCAAGCGGGAGCATCCGAAGGTGGGCAGGAACGAGCCTTGTCCTTGCGGGTCGGGTAAGAAGTTTAAGGATTGCCACTGGGGAAAGGGGGTGTATGATTGACTCAGGTGACACCTTAAAAAAGAAAGGGGCGGTTGTTTTTCTCTCGAAAAAATTCAACCGCCCCTTTCTTTTTGCAGCCTTCCAACATCTGCCTATGGCTTCGGCGGCTTCACAAAAATATCTTTGACTGGCATCTCAAATTGCGGCAGCACCGGGGAGGCGGAGCAAATTGTATCGCTCCTGAAGGTTTTGCTGCTATCCCGGTGATGCACCACCACTTTTTCCGTGATGGAATATATCATCCAAACCACTTCCACACCTGCCTCGAAATAGGCATCCAGCTTTTGGTCGTAGTAGTCCGCCGTGTCATGACGAGAGACAACCTCGACTACAAATTTCGGCAACGGGTGACCGCCGTGGGCTGCCAAGTATTCATCCTGGGGATTTAAGTAAACCAAATCGGGTACTTTGTAGCGTTCTTCGGACAGGAAGGAGCTTTTTTCAACTCCCAGAAAGCCTTGCACTTTTCCCTGCAATTCAAGCTGAAGGAAAAACTTGAGCAGGTTCTTCGCAATGTGCTGTTGTGCGTCTGACATAGTATAAGGTGATTTTATGACATAGCCGTCATGGTATTCGTATTTGAAGCCATCCTCCCGATTGCGGTATTTTTTGAGGAAAGTGTTCAGCGAGATTTTCCCGTTTTTTTCTTTGCGAACCGGGACTTGTGCAGGGATGGGATTTTCTAAAATGGCATTTGCAGCTATCATGGTCTTAATTTTTGTACAAACTTACTTGAAGTTGACGAAGGCTCGAAAGCTGACAGGTGGAAAAATAAAAGGCGGCTGAATTTTTCCG
>CAZHLB010000214.1:0-6139 GCA_964533005.1 uncultured Saprospiraceae bacterium | reverse complement strand
CTGTTTAAAAAAAAACGGTGGGTTTATTTTTCCCTATTTAAAATTTACCCCGCCTTTTATTTTTCCACCTGTCAGCTTTGGACTACCGCTCGATGATAACCTTCACCGCCGCCGCTCGCTTCTCGCCTTCCGGCAAAATCCAAAGCAAGTGATACCCGCTCCTCGAATCCTCCAGCGGCAACTCCACCGGCTCCTCCGAGGCAACGATTTCCCACTCTTTGGTCAACTGACCGTTAGCATTGAACAGACGAACTAACGTCTCCTTGCCTGCAAATTCCGACAGGTTCACAAAAAGCCGGTCGTGCGCAGGGTTGGGGAAAACGGTGATTGCTTTGCCGTTTTCAACAATAGCTTGCGGCGCAGGCGGCTCATTTTCAGTCGTTTCGGTGCGGTCTTCCACCACCTCCTCGCCAAAATTGGAGCCGTTGCACTTGCTCGCCCAGTTGATGGCGGCGTCGAAAAGCTTGATGCCGTTGGCGGTCAAAAGTTGCGGGGTGCCGTTGTCCATGAACAAGCCGACCCGGCGGGCGGGGGCATTGAATCCTTCTTGCATGAAAGCGCCTTTTTCGTAGCCGAAAACACCGTACCTGTTTGCCGTGCCGAGTTTGGCGACTTTGGCAGCGGAAGAATTGGTCGTCCAGCCCCAACGCATGGCGTTACTTGCCGAATAGACCTGCACCGTTCCCGACAAGCCTGCTGCCAGCGGATGGCTGGCATCGAAAATAGTCACGCTGTTGCCAGTGGCGCCTCCGAAATCGGTGCCATCCACCCCGTAGGTCATTTTCAAGTCGTCGAACAAAACGCTCTCCCAGGAGACGACGGGCACGTTTGAGTTGGTGAATTCAGCGCCAATCGAAGCCGAATTGCAGGTGGAACTGATGACCACGACCCCTTTTCCGCTCCCATCTCCGGCAACCACCGCATCGTCATCACGAAGCGTGACCGTGAAACCGAGCGTTTCCAGGCGAGTTTTCACCCAGGTGTCGCCAGCGTCGAGGGTCGTGTTGCCAACCACGAAAAGGGCGTCCTGGTCGCAGCAGGAAACTTCCACCAGTTGCCATTTGAAGATGTCCGAGTTGGAATATACCAACTGCACCACGTCAATGCCGTCGGCGGTGGAAGTGGAGGCGAGTTTCAAAGCCTTGCTGCTCAACTTGTTGGTGATTTTGAAATAGCCGCTACCGACGCTTTCAATTTTCCACTGCTGGCTGTTCGAGGCGTCGAAAGCGTATTGCACGGCTTTGGCGTTGTCAGCGGTGCTGCCTGCGTTTTCCGTGTCCAAAAACTTGTTGCTGTGGCGAGCCATGATATACAAGTAGCCGTTGCCAGCGTCGCTCAATTTGAACTTTTGGTTGTCGCCGCCATGCTCCGTCCATTGGATGGCTTTTGTGTTGTCATCCAATCCGGCGCCATTGATGTCCAGCAATTTGCCGCTGTACTTGTTCACGAATTTGTAGCACTTGTTCGGGTCGAACTGGCATTCGTAAGCCCCGACGGTGATGCAGTTGGTTTCGCCGTCCCAATCGGTGCAACCGGCTCGGCGGGAGCAACGGATGTAGTAAGTGGTGACCGAAGGCGGCGACACGGTCAGGGTCGCAGCATTTGCGCCGGAGACGGCAGTCATGTTGTCCGGGTTGCAGTCGGTCGTGCCGGAAATCCACATGTATTCCAGGTTGCCCGTGCCGCCGGACGGCGAGGTCACGTTCGTGAAATCTATTGCGGCGTTACCGCAAGATTTAGCGATGGTTCCGCCGCTGGTCACGTTGCTGCAAACGCAGGGGTCGTAGCTAACAACCAACAACGGTGCGGCTGCCGACTCGCCGTTGTACGACTCTGCCACCCGCTCGCCCGTGCCGGTCACAAACATCGCCAGGTCGTTGCCGCTGACCCAGCCGGAACGGTTGACGATTTCCTGGACAATGCTCGCCAGGTTCGGCGACTGCCATTTTTGATTCACCGTGTTCCAGGCGGACACATTGCTCCATGCTACGTTCGCCGTCGTTTTCGCCCGGCTGGAAAGGTTGCCGGTCGAGGTGGTGAAGGTCGAGGCATCGTCGGCGGCTTGCCCTTTGAAGGTCAGGTTGGTCGTGCCGCTACTCGTTTCGTCGGTTTCAAATTCGATGTAGGCATTGGTGATGGTTGCGCCTTTTGGAATGGTGACTCCGGTGAACCTCATGCCGACGATTTGAGCGTAGCCGTCGTCGGAACCCAATTCCAAATCAGAATTGCTCACATCCACGTAGCCGGTGGAAACTTTTTCCTCGGCATCGTCGGAAGAAGCGTTGACCCGCTTGGAAAAAGTCACCGGCGTGCAGCCAGCCGGGGGCAAAATGGTCACGGTTGCCGTGCAGGTGGCGCTCAAACCAAAAGAATTGGTCACGGTCAGCGTGACGGTGAAAGTTCCCGCCTGGCTGAAACTGGTGGGCGAAACATTCAGGCTGGTGATAGTTCCGCAGCCAGGCGTCGAGCCGTTGTCAACGTCTGCGCCGCTGATTTGAACAGACTGACCCGGGGCTGTCAACTGGCGGGTGATGTTTTGGCAAACTGCCGTCGGCGGCGAGTTGGTAACGGTCACTTTCAGCGCAGCGGTGAAAAGGTAAGTCGTGCAAAATTCACGAATTGCGCCCCGGCGAAACCAGGTGGAAACCGACAACGCAGGCGAGGCATAAGTTTCGCTGGTCGCACCGGTGATGTCCGTCCAGGAGGTTGGATTGGTCGTCGGGTCGAGGGTCGTTTTTTGCCATTTGTAGCTCAAAATGCCGCTGCCGCCGCTTGCCGCCGCCGTGCTGGTGAAAGCTGCGGGGTCAGCGTTGGGGCAGATGGTTTGAGCGGCAGCGATGGTTCCGGCGTTGGTCACGTTGTTGCAAGGCATGACCACTGTCAGGCACCAGTCGTCGGTAGTGATGCAGCCGGAAGTGCTGGTTTTGGTGAGGGAAACGGCAACAGTCGCCGTGTTTGCCGGGGCGGTGGCGGTGATGGTGTATTGTTTCCAGGCATTCAAATTCAAGGCAGTGCTGGTGGTCGTCAGCACCGTGCCCGCCGAGTTTTTGAAAACGATGGAAAAGTTGCCGGTCGTGTTGGTGTTGGGTTTGGTTGCCCAGGCGGAAAAAGTGTAAATGCCGCCCACGACGCCCGGCAGCGGGTACTCCAATTTACTGCCGTTGTTACATAAATAGCCTGCCAATGCGCCGGTCCTGCCTGGGCTGGTCGTGGTTGCGCCGCCCGTTGCAACAAAGCCGGTCAAGCCGTTTTCAAAACAACCATTCGTCAGCAAGTCGCCGGTGCAAACGTTGCAGGCAGTGGTTGTGGTGACAAAATTGGTCGCCGTCGAGCTACAGCCGGTGGCGCTGCCCGCCGGGTTTTGTGGAACCACGTACCAGTAATAAGTCGTGCCGCCGAACAAGCCCGTGACCGTTGTGGAAGTGCCTGCCACGTCGTTTGCGACGGCGGAGGTCGGCGGGTTAGTCGTTCCCAAATACACGTCGTAGACCGTTGCGCCAGCCGCCGAATTCCAGGACAGCGTGACGGAGGCAGGGTTCACGTTGGTCGTGCCATTGATGGGCGCAGCGTTGGTGGTGCAACCCGGCGCATTGACGATGATGACGTTGAAGCTGCAATTGCTGGCATTTCCCTCGACGTCGATGGCAGTGTAAACCACGCTGGTCGTGCCCAACGGGAAGACTGCGCCGGGCAGGTAAGCTGCCGCAAAATAGCTCATGTCGCAGTTGTCGCTAACGGTCGGCGGCGTCCAGGTGGCAGGTGCCGACGTGCCGGAAGTGCCGACGGTGACGTTTGCCGGGCAGCCGGAAATCACCGGCGGCGTCACGTCCACGTCGCAGGCATTTTGCACGTTGACGTTGAAAATGCAAAAGCTCGTGTTGCCTTTTTTGTCGGAAAACTGGTAGCTCACCTGGGTCGAACCAAGCGAAAAAGTAGAGCCGGGAGTGTGGGTAGCATTGACGGTCACCGGAGCGCAAGCGTCGCTGGCGGTCGGGGCAGTCCAGTTGGCAACGGCAGAGTTGCCGGGGACTGTCAGGTTGATGTTCGCAGGGCAATTGGAAATGAGCGGTGCAGCCACGTCGCCGGGGCATGGGTCAGCGCCGACCGTGACGGTGAAACTGCAAGTCGAGGTGTTGTTTGCAGCATCTTTTGCCGTGTAAATCACTGTGGTCGTGCCAGTTGGAAAGACCGAACCGGAAGAATGCGTCCCCGTGAATTGCGTCACGCCGCAAAAATCGAAAGCCCCCGGCGTCGTCCAAACTGCCACTGCGCCGCTGATGACCGGGTTGGTCGGCAGGTAAATATTTTTCGGGCAACCGTTGATAATTGGCTTGGTCACGTCGCCTGCGCAAGGGTTGTTTGCAGTGACGGTCACTGTGAAAGTACAGGTGCTTGAATTGTTGTTGCCGTCCTTCGCCGTGTAAGTTATGGTGGTCGAGCCAAGCCCGAATGCCGCACCCGGCGCATGGCTGCTCGTCAAAACGATGGGGTAACAATTGTCGGTAGCGGTCGGCGGAAGCCAACCGGCGATGGCGGAATTGCCGTTGGTCGTCTTTGAAATATTGGCGGGGCAACCCACGAAAACAGGCGCAACGGCGTCGCCCGTGCAAGAGCCGCCGGGTGCTGTTTTGCGCACGTCAATCCTGAATTGGCACTGGTTTGAATTGCCGTAAGTATCTGCTGCCGTGTAGGTTACGCCGGTGATGCCGACCGGAAAACTTGCACCGGGCGAGTGCGATGGCGTCAGCGTGACGGTGGTGCAATTGTCGGTCGCAGTGGGCGCTGTCCAAGTTGCGCTGACCGTGTTGTTCGGCGTGAAAACCACCTGGTCTTTCGGGCAATTGGAAAATTGCGGCTCGAGCAAATCCACCGGAGTCACCTGAGCGACGCAGGTGAGCGAGTCGAGCAGGCGAGTGCGCAAAACGACGTTGAGGTTCAGCACCGTGCCGATGTCGGAACAATGAAAAACAGGGCGGTCTTGCCCGTTTGCGAGATAAACGATGTTGGCGCAGGAGTCGAAATTGGCGTTGGAAATCAATTGCGAAGCATAAACTTTCACGTCGCCGTTGATGTCGGCGGCAAAAGTTCCATTTTGACAAACCGACGGCGCAGCCGAAGTCGGAGCCGTGTGAATGTAGCCGCCCTGGTTGTTCACGGCGTTGCCCGCAAGCGTTCCACGTTGGAACAAAATGCCGTGCAATTCGAGGTTGCCGTTGTTGTTGATGGTTGCCCCGGCGACGTTGTTTAGGGTCGAGCAATCGTTGACCCAAATCTTGTTCGAGTTGACGAGCGTACCTTGATTTTTCAGGTTGCCAGCGTTCAGGTAAAGCAATTCGGTGTTCGTGATTTTGCCGCCGCCCGGCTCGATGAACACGTCGCCGATGCTGTTGAAAAAGGCATTGTTGATGACGTCGTCTTCTGCGAAAAAACGGACGTTGTTGTTCAGTGTGCCATTGTTTGTGAAGATGCCGTTGGGCTGTTTGTTCCTGATTTCCTGCAAGTTATTCATCGTGCCGCCGGAGCGGTTGGTGAAGTTGCCGAAGTTGTTCAGCACCGAACCGGCGCTGACATTGATAATTCCTTGATTGAAAAAAGTGCCGTCGTTGCGGAATTGGTCGGAGGTGCTCAACGTGCCGTTGTTGGTGAAATTCAAGCCGTTGTTGTCCACCTGTCCGCCGGAATTGCTCGTGATGGTTCCGTTGTTCGTGAACGTTGCATCGTTTTGAATTAAGCCAAAACTGTTGATGCCGCTGGCGTTGGTGAACGTGCCGCCGTTCAGGAGTTGCGTTCCGAAATTGAGGCTCATCGAGCTGCCGGCGTTGTTATTGAAAGTCCCGCCTGCCTGGTTATTCAGCACATTATTATTATTGAAAGTGCCATTGTTGTTCGCCGTGCCGGAGTTGACGAATTGGTTGTTGTTGGTGATTGTGCCATTGTTGGTCAGAGACCCTGCGTTGTTGACGTTGCCGGTGTTGGTGAGCGTCGCACCTGCATTCACGTTCAGCGAAAACCCGGCTAATGTGTTGAAATTCACGTTGTTGGTGAGCGTTCCCGCCAGGGTTGCCGCCCCGGAATTGTTCACCGTCCCGTTGTTGGTCATTGAGCCGCTGATTTGCAGGATAGCACCCGCCCCGGTGAT
>CAZHLB010000213.1:7837-9588 GCA_964533005.1 uncultured Saprospiraceae bacterium | reverse complement strand
GAGGCGACATCGGGCAATTCTTGAGTTTTGCAACAGCTTCCATTTTCGATTGCGTATTTGGGATTTCGGATTTCGGAGGCTCGGAACAAAATCCGAAATCCGAAATCTGAAACCCGAAATGGATTATCCTTTCCGGTGACCGGCGTGACCCCTGAAAATGCGGGTCGGGGAGAATTCTCCCAGCTTGTGCCCGACCATCATTTCGGTGACGAAGACGGGGATGAAGTTTTTGCCATTGTGAACGGCAATGGTTTCACCGACCATGTCCGGAATAATCATCGAAGCGCGAGACCAGGTTTTGATGACTTGCTTGCGCTTTGCTTGCTTCGCCGCCTCTACTTTTTTCAACAGCTTGTGATGAATGTAGGGGCCCTTTTTAATTGAACGAGGCATATTTCTAAGGGATGAGGGATGAGGGATGAGGGATGAAAAGGAGACCATGCGGACTCATTCCTCATCCCTAATCCCTCATTCCTAATTCGTCGTTTTTCTTCTCGAAATAATCAGTTGCGTTGAGTGCTTTTTCTTGTTGCGAGTCCTTGCGCCCTTCGCCATTTTGCCGGTGCGGGAGCGTGGGTGACCACCGCTTGCCCTGCCTTCGCCGCCGCCCATCGGGTGGTCAACGGGGTTCATTGCAACGCCTCTCACCCGGCTGCGTTTGCCTTTCCAACGCTTTGCGCCTGCCTTGCCCAGCCTTTCCAAACCATGGTCGGGATTCGAGCAAGTACCCATCACTGCTTTGCAGGTCAGCAACACCCGGCGGCTTTCGCCCGAAGGCAATTTGATGGAAGCATAACGCTCCTCCCTGCCTTGCAGCGTAGCGGAAGTGCCCGCCGAGCGCACCAGGACAGCGCCTCTGCCGGGCGTCATTTCGATGGCGTGAATGGATGTACCGAGGGGAATATCTTTTAGGTAAAGTGCATTGCCAGGATTGGGCGCTGCTTTGTTGCCGGACATCACCTGGTTGCCAACTTTCAAGCCGTGCGGGGCGAGGATGTAACGCTTTTCGCCGTCGGCGTAGGTCAAAAGGGCGATGTAGGCGGATCGGTTCGGGTCGTACTCGATGGAGGAGACCGTTGCCGGGATATTGTCTTTGTCGCGCTTGAAATCAATGATTCGGTAGCGCCGCTTGTGACCGCCGCCGATTTGGCGCATGGTCATTTTGCCTGCGTGGTTGCGACCGCCGCTTTTGTGCAGGGGCGCAATGAGGCTGCGTTCTGGCTCGTCGCAAGTGATTTCCGTGCGCAGCGTTCCTATTTTAAATCGTGTACCCGGCGTTATCGGGTTGTATTTTTTCAGTGCCATTTTTCCGAATGGTTGGATGGTTGAATGGTTAGATGGTTAAATGGTTGAATGGCTCTCAGCCATTTAGCCATTTAGCCATTCAGCCATTAGATATCACCGAAGTAATTGATGGTCTCTCCTTCCGCCAACGTCACCACGGCTTTTTTGTACCCGGCTTTCCTGCCTTGCATTGCGCCCCGGCGGGTGTTGCGGTTTTTGGTTTTGGCAGGTACGTGGATAGTGTTGACCGAAGCTACTTCCACCTGGTACATGTCCTTGACCGCCTTGCCAATTTCAATCTTGTTGGCATCCTTGTTCACCATGAAAGTGTACTGACCCCGCTTTTCGGAGAGGTTGTCCGCTTTTTCCGTGATGATAGGCTTGATAAGAATTTGCTTTGCCATTTTCAAAAATGGTGATTTGGCGATTTGGTGAGTTGGTGATTGGGACGTTTGACGTCCCAATCA
>CAZHLB010000213.1:0-7827 GCA_964533005.1 uncultured Saprospiraceae bacterium | reverse complement strand
CAAAACCCCCAACTCACCAACTCACCAACTCACTACCTAAAGGGTAGCGACTACTTTCTCGACTGCACCTTCCGACAAAATCAAAGTATTGGCGTGAAGGATGTCATACGTGTTGAGGTCTTGGGCACGGGTGACGCTTGCCGTTTGCAAGTTGCGGCTGGACAGATAGACGCTCTTTTCGTAGTCCGGCGTGACCAGCAAGGTCTTTTTGTCGCCCAGGTTCAGGCTTTTGAGAATGTTGGTGTATGCCTTGGTCTTCGGCGCATCGAAAGAGAAATCTTCCAGCACGATGATTTGACCGTTGGCTGCCTTCGACGACAGGGCGGAACGGCGGGCGAGTTGCTTCACCTTTTTGTTCAGCTTCTGGCTATAGTCACGAGGCTTGGGCCCAAAAACCCGTCCACCACCTTTGTACAAGGGGCTGTTGATGTCGCCCTTGCGGCTGCCGCCGGTGCCTTTTTGGCGGTGCAGCTTGCGGGTGGAGCCAGACATTTCGCTGCGCTCTTTGGACTTGTGCGTACCCTGGCGCTGGTTGGCGAGGTAGGCTTTCACTGCCAGCCAAACCACGTGCTCGTTCGGCTCGATGCCAAAAACCTCATCGGGCAATTCGACCGATTTGCCTGTCTTTTCACCCTGGATATTGAAAACTTCGAGTTTCATTTCTTTTGGTGATTTGGTGATTTGGTGATTTGGTGGGGTGGGACGTGCCCACCAAATCACCAAATCACCAAATCACTATCTCAAAATCACTGTTGCTTCTTTTCAATCACGACAAATGAGCCGTTGTGCCCGGGGATAGCTCCTTTGATGAGGAGGATGTTCTTGTCCGGGAAAATGCGAACCACTTTCAGGTTCTTGATTTTGACCCTTTCGACGCCCATGTGCCCGCCCATTCGCAGACCTTTGATGACTTTCGAGGGAAACGACGAAGCGCCAATCGAGCCGGGCGCACGCTCCCGGTTGTGCTGACCGTGTGTACGCTCGCCCACGCCTTTGAAACCGTGGCGGCGAACAACACCCTGGAAGCCCTTGCCTTTCGTCGTGCCAACGGCGTGAACCGTGTCGCCTTCGTTGAAGACGTCTTCCACCCGCACCAGGTCGCCGAGCGCCTTTTCAGAAGCGTCGAAGTCCCGGAACTCGATGAGTTTTTGCTTCGGGGCGGTTTTAGCTTTGTCGAAATGCCCCATCATCGGGCGGGTCGTATTTTTCGGTTTGGCATCGCCAAAGGCGAGTTGCAGCGAATAATAACCGTCGGTGTCGTCAGATTTCACCTGGGTAACTACGCAAGGCCCCGCTTCGACTACGGTGCAGGCAATGTGGCGACCGGCATTGTCAAAAACGCTGGTCATGCCGATTTTCTTTCCGATTATTCCATTCATCGGACGTATTCGTTTTTGGGTTGATGAAGTTGATAAAGGTCTGTCATGGTTGATGTCTCCATCAACCCTTATCAACTTCATAAACCCTCATAAACTATTTTATCAGAGGAACTTACGTCAACTTAACCTGAATATCCACCCCGCTCGGAAGCTCCAGCTTCGACAGCGCATCGACTGTCTTTTGGGTAGGCGTGTAAATTTCAATCAGTCGCTTGTGAGTGCGCAACTGGAACTGCTCCCTGGATTTCTTGTTGACGTGCGGCGAGCGCAAGACAGTGAAGACTTCCTTTTCGGTGGGCAGCGGAATCGGGCCAGTTACGACAGCGCCAGAGGAGCGGACTGTCTTCACTATTTTCTCCGTGCTTTTGTCCACCAGATTGTGGTCGTAGCTGCGGAGCTTAATCCTGATTTTCTGATTCATGCCTGAAGTTTGATACTTCGCTTTTTCAGCCCGGTCGTTTTCGGAAGTGAGAAGACCGTTTTTCAAAAGCGGCGGCAAATGTAGAAGAAGGCGGGAGTAATTTCCAAAGGGGTGAAAAAAAATTTTCTTAGCGGAGCATTGCAGGAGGATACGAACAAAGCAGCATAGGCAGTTACACTCCTACAAAAAAAGGTTTTCTGGATTTCATAGCAAGATTTTTTCCTTAAGAACTGACCTATTGCAGGTCAAAAATTAGGAAATTTGAAATAGGGTTCTATGCAACATTAATTTGTCGCTAAAAGTAGTGGCATATGAAGAATCCACAGATTTTAGACTTGTACTCGGACTACCTGATAGCGTCCTTCAATTTTGCGACAGCCACAGGTTTATCCGGGCTCTTGGACGGGGCATTGAGCCACGACCAAATCAGTCGGTTTTTAGGGCAAAGCCTTTTCACACAGCAAGACTACTGGAAATGTGTCAAGCCTTTGGTTCGAAAAGTCGAGCAGGAACAGGGGGTCATCAAAATTGATGACACCATTCTGGAAAAGCCTCATTCCACAGAAAACGACATCGTCTGCTGGCATTGGAACCATTCCAGAAAGCCCCAAGCGGGGCTCGTCAAAGGGGTTAACATCCTCAACTTTTTGTACCAAAGCCCGCTTGACAAGGTTCAATCCATCTCTATTCCGGTAGCCTTCGAAATTGTAAAGAAGACGGAGCCCTATTTCGACACCAAGAGCGGCAAGGTGAAAAAGCGCAGCCCGCAGACCAAGAATGCCATGGTGCGGGAAAGGCTGCGCACTTTGCACCACATCAACAAGGTCAAATTCCGGTACGTCCTATGGGACATTTGGTTCTCCAGCGACGACAACTTCGAATTTGTCCACTACGAGTTGAAAAAATGCTTTGTGGCAGCCATCAAGAACAACCGACTGGCAGCCCTGAGCATGGAAGACAAGCTTGCAGGCAAGTTTCACTCAGTCAAGGAACTGGAGGCGCAAAAAGACGAAGCCATCACCGTCTGGCTCAAAGGGCTGGACTTTCCAGTGATGCTGTGTAAACAGGTCTTTACAAACAAAGACGGCTCCACCGGCGAATTGTACCTTGTTACCAACGACCTTGAACTGTCAGCGCAAGCCATCTCTGCCACTTATGAAGAACGATAGGGAGTAGAGGTTTTCCACCGCAGCCTCAAGCAGGAAGTGGGACTGGAAAAATCCCCGACCAAATACGAGGTCACCCAAAGTAATCATGTCTTTGCCGCCATGATTGCCTGGACGAAAATGGAACTGCTCCGCATCAAGGAGCACTCCAATCATGCTGCCCTGAAAACCAAACTGCTGTATGTCAAAGCCCTGAAAGTGGCTTTCGAGGAATTGCAAATCTTGAAGCAATTTCCACCAAAAACACTGCAAGCCGCTCAATAAAAAGGCACCCTACTTTTAGGGCAAGGGCTTAAAACAAGTCGATTATGAATCGCAGCACAGGGCTTGGCTCTGGGAGGGATTTTATTATCCCTGCTCAAAGAAAAACTCAGTACTGCTTTAATTTTCATTTTTCCAAACTCATAGACCTGCAATAGGTCAGTTGGTTATTCTGTCAGTAATGCGCTGGAATTTGATTGAACCTCGTGCTACAAATTCACCAGCCAATCACAAACACCCGTCAATTGCTCGTCGTGGGTCAAGTTGGCGGCATGGCTCAAAGTTCTGTTTTGTAGTTGCGTGAAGATTTCAGTTGCCATGCTGTTCTCAATGGCGGCGGCAACGAAGAAGGTATGAGGGTTTAGTTGAAGTTGACCGAAACTGCTTTTGATGCGGTTCAAGGCGGAGTTGGCGGTCTTCCAATGCTCGTCGGCTCCGGCAGGGTCAAAGCCGCCTTTCAATTCGCCGAGGGCGACGTATCGGGCAGGGTCGTGGAGGATGCTTTCTTTTCCTTTTTTTAAGTCGGAAATCGTGCCGACCAACAAAGAAAGGTCAACGTTTTTTTGAACGGTGGGCACGGAGGCGTTCAAAATTAAAAGTCGATGCTTGCTATCTTTTGACCAATACAGTCCTTTCAGGCTATTCTCAATACCGGCGTCGCCTTCCTTTTTGTCGTGCCAGAGGTTTGCGTCTTTCCATTGATAATGGACACCCGCAAGGTTAAGCACCGACAACAAGGCTCTCAAAAATTTCCTTTCTCCCAATGTGCCTGCCAGGTTTCTGGCTTTGCCGCCGAGGGCGTCGCCTTTGGTTAAAAGGTACCGGTAAGCCAGTTCATCTGGAAACCGCTCGACGGTTGGAAGCAAAAACTCGTAAATAAAGCCTTTGATAGCGAGCGTTTTATCCTCTTCAGTTAATTGTTTTTGCCATTCTTCGGGAATGCCCGAACAGGTCAGCAATGCTTTCCTCAAGTCGCTACTCTCCAATAAATCCATCGGGTTGGCAAATTTGCTTGCTAACCATTTCAAGACTTTCGCTTCTTCCACGTATGATGACGCCAGCCGACAATTTTCTCTGGCAAAAGCAAGGAGGCTCCAACTCCTGAGAGCTTGCGCTTTCGTGGTCACTAAGTCTTCGGCGCTTCGGATGTATTTATGGAAGGGTAGATTTTCCATTGATAAATCAGTTTTGGTATCAAGCCTGAATGGCAAAAAATCGATGAAAAAAAGACTGGCAAAGCTCAATCACTCCTCCAGGTTGTCTTTGATGATGTCAAGCAGCTTTTGCCACTTAGTCAGAAAGAATGCTGTCGCTTGTCTGATTGGGCAAAGTTATCATAGGCGGCTATTTTTTCTCTTTCATGCTTTCGAGTAGATTTGCCTTCAAAAAATAAATTGCCATGTCTGATATTGCTCAAATACACGATGACTTATTTGAATTTTTGGTGGAGAAGAACCGAAAAGACCCTGATTTGCGGTTCACTTTACGTGTAAGAGATAAGGGCGGTAAACTCAGTAAACGCTACTGGTTTCATGGAACCAGTGAATGGGTGCATTTTTCATTTTGGGATGCCATAGACACGGGTACGAGGCTTCCAAACATTCTTTTTAATGTAAAGGAAAATGGTCAATGCCGCTTTAGTGTAGAAGAAAGTTATGACCCAGAAAAAATCAGGCTCTTGCAGGCATTGGCGACGGCATTACAACTCTATCAAGTAAAAAGGCAAAGGAATGCTAAGTGGGGCAAGAAAGGAGAATTAAAAAATTATTGGTTTAAAGATTATAAAACGCTGGCAAGCAAGGAGAAGCCGAGTTATTTAGACTTTCTGGAGTATTTTATTTCTAAAGAAAAACCAGTGATAGATGGCTTCATTCGCCTTCATGACCCGGAAGGAAAATACTTCAGGTTTATTTTGCAAAGCGACTTTGAGCATAATTTGGAGAAAATCAATCAATTGAAAAAATATGGAGAAAAGGCAATTAAAATAAATCTCGACGATATTCTCGCCAGGCGTCTTCGATTAAAGTATGTGGTGATAAACAACATCAAACGTTTCGATGAACTGGTACTCGACCTTTCCAAAAACATTACTTGTATCATCGGTGAAAATGGCACGGGGAAAAGCTCCGTTCTAAGAAGCATTGCCATTGCGTTAACTGGAAGCCAACCCTTGGATGACGAGCGTTTGCTTCCGGGTAATTTATTAAAAATTCAAAAAGCTGACAAGGACGGCATTGAATATGCCCAAAAAGGAAGCATTGCATTAGTATACGCAATAGATAACCACACAATTGAATCGCCCGGAGAAAACAAGGTTGAGTTTAAATTAAATGGCGTCGGTAAGTCGCTCGTACGAGTTGAAGATGAATTGGGTAAAGACACCTTTTTAATAAATGAGGACGAGGACGAGCCTCAGTTTTTTAAAAACCTTATTGTAGGCTTTTCGCAGCAGGCTAATATGGTACAGAAACAGGCACACTTTGAAGATAAGCAGGCGACCATCAAACCAAATATTCGAGACATCGAACCATTGATTTATGATGAATTAGATGAGCGATTTAATGAATTCCGGGATTGGGTGCTGGATATTATTTCACCGGAGACTTATCCTGTTTTTCAAAAAAGACAACAAAACCGGGCTGCTATCGACCGAATATTCGGCATCATATCCGAGATTACAGGAGACAAAATCAATTTGGTTGATAATTCATTAGACGCATATTTTACGACAGAAAGCAATCCCGGTGGACTGCCGCTTGGCTTGGTCAGTCAAGGCTATCGCAACGTAATTGGCTGGGTCGGCTTTTTCATGAAAAGGCTTTGGGAATATGGACAACTGATGCTCCCGGAAGAAGATTTTACCAAAATGCCTGCCGTTTGCCTGATTGATGAAATTGACACTTATCTTCATCCGAATTGGCAATATTCGATATTAAAGGGCTTGTCTGATAATTTTCCGAACGTCCAATTTATTATCACTTCGCATTCCCCTTTCGTGCTGACTTCCGTGCCTTCGGAAAAAATGACGATATATGAATTGAAGGATGAAAACGGGCGGATTGAAGCGGTGCAATTGGGTGAAAATTTGTATGGTGCAGACATCAATCGTTCTACACGAGAAATTGGTAGTACCGAGCGGCTCAGTGCCGGTGAAGTGGATTTGTCCAAAGACATGCGCCATTTGTTCAAGTTAATTCATCACAATAAAATGGAGGAAGCAAAAGCATGGTTGAAAAAAAGCGAATTGCATAAAATAGACCCCAACGACCCTGACCTGGTGCGAGCAAATATGCTGCTCAAAACCAAAGAATTGATGTTCCATAAACCCATACATGAGGCAGCATGAAACACATTGATAAAAGCCAACCAAACTCTCAAGTTGCCCGACAGAAGTTGGAAGACTGGAAGGTGTCCTTCCGGGAAAATGATAAGACGCTCGAGCAGCTTTATGATGAAAAAGATGGGACAAAACTTTGGGAATTGCTGCGCGACAAAAGCTTTCTTTTTGAGGCACTCTATTTGGAACAAGGAGGTATTTGCTGTTATTGTTGTAGCGCAACCAGCCGTGATACTCTTCAAAATCACATTGAGCATTTTATCGCCCGCAATCACGACAAACGGCTGACTTTTGAATACGATAACCTGCTTCATTCCTGCACTATCAAAGAAACAATAACCTATGTTGCAAAATTAAACGACACCTGGGAAAACATTGCAAACCATCTCTCCACTACTGTTGACATTTTGTGGCGTCTCAATACTCATATAAAATCCAGGGAAGTACAGCTAAAAGACATGATTAAACTTCCTAAACAACCTACTCATTGTGGTGCTCATAAAAGCAAGTTTGATAAAAAACCTCCTACTGATAAGGTAAACATCATCAATCCAATTTCATTACCTGATTGTTGGGAGCGGTTTTCTTTCGACGGAAATGGTGAAGTAACAAGCAGTCAAAAAGACGACGAGTTAGTTGCTAAAACTATTGAAGTTTTGAATCTAAATGCTCCGTCCCTCGTGGATAAAAGATATTCCGCCTATTCCGAGTTTGTGGATGATTTCTATGCTAATCCTAAAGTTCAATATTACCATATACAAGGCGACCTTATTGCTCTCCGTGAGTTCACTGCGTCCATGTTGACTGAAAAGCGTCGTCTTGTCTATCCTTTTTGTGTTGTGGAATGGTCGTTCCTCGCAAGTATACTCGGGCTACCTTGACCTTCCATTTTTATTAAGTTCGTCAATTCAAAATCAGCAAAATATGAACAAGAGATTCAACTTTATCCTACCTGCTTTTTTGGCGTTTCAGACTTTTCTCCTCGCTCAAACCATCAATCCCGACCACCTCAAATCCCTCGCCCCCCGTAACATCGGGCCCGCCGGCATGAGCGGCAGGGTCACCGCCATAGATGTCGAGTTGCGCAACCAAGACGTGATTTACGCTGGCACCGCCAGCGGCGGCGTTTGGCGCAGCACCAGCGGCGGCATTTCCTGGGACCCCATTTTTGACAAAATGCCCGTCCAAAGCATCGGCGCTCTGAAAATCAACCAGCGCCACCCCGCCGAAATCTGGGTCGGCACCGGCGAGGGCAATCCCCGC
>CAZHLB010000212.1:0-9605 GCA_964533005.1 uncultured Saprospiraceae bacterium | reverse complement strand
AACTGTCTGAAAATTTAGAGACCAATAAACTACTTACCAGCGTTGCATCTTTCACTTTTCCAGAGCCTTGCGATTCCAAAACAAGCCTTACCTTCGCCAACCAATTTGTTTGAAATTGGGAATTTGGGATTGGTGATTGGGGATTGGGAAAGCCAATCCCAAATCACCAATCCCCAATGCCCAATCACCAAAATGATAAAACGCCTCACCGTCCGCAACTACGCCATCATCGAGCATTTGGAAATCCGGTTCCCCGAAGGCTTGACCATCATCACCGGCGAAACCGGCGCTGGAAAGTCTATCCTGCTTGGCGCTTTGGGCTTGATTATGGGCGAGCGGGCTGACCTCAAATCTTTGTACAACGAGCAGGAAAAGTGCGTAGTAGAAGGCATTTTCGATGTTTCGGCTTACGACATCAAGCCGTTTTTCGAGCAAAACGACATTGACTACGACCTCGAATGTGTCGTGCGGCGGGAACTGACGCCGAGCGGAAAATCCAGGGCTTTTGTCAACGACACCCCCGTCAATCTGGACGTTTTGCGCCAGCTCACCGGCTCGTTGGTTGACTTGCATCTGCAATTCGACACGCTCGACATTCACAACGTCTCGTTTCAATTGCGCATGATTGACGCCCTGGCGGGCAACAAGCCTTTGCAGGGAAGTTATCAGGATGCTTTCCGCCGTTTCACCGCCGACCGCCGCCGCCTCGAAAAACTGCGCCGGGAAGCCGAGCAAGCCAGCCGGGAAACGGATTTTCTCACTTTTCAACTCAACGAACTGAGCCAGGCAACCCTCGCCGACGGCGAACAAGAGCGCCTCGAAGAAGAGCAGCAACGCCTGAGCCATGCCGAAGAAATCAAGCGCACCCTTTCGGCGGCGTACCATTTTTTGTGCGAAGGCGAGCTGCCGGTCACCGGGCAATTGCAAGATGTGCAACGTACGCTGGCAGAGGTAAAAAAATATGACTCGAAAATCCCCGACCTGCACCGCCGCCTCGAAGGCTTGGCGGTCGAATTGGAAGACCTCGCCGGAGAGTTTGAGCGGCTCGCCGAACAGACCGAATTCGACCCGGAGCGCATCGCTGAAATCCAAACCCGCCTCGACGTAATTTACCGCCTGCAAAACAAGCACCGGGTCGCCTCGGTGAAGGAACTGCTTGACCTTCAGGCTGAAACGCAGGAAAAACTGAACGCCATCGGCAATGCTTCCGCCGAAATCGAGACGCTGGAAGGCAGCATCGAAGTGCAGATTAAAGACTTGCGAGGCATCGCCGCCCAGCTTTCCGAACGGCGGAAATCCGTGGCGCCCAGCTTCGGGTTTCGGGTGCAGGAATTGCTGGGGCAGCTTGCCATGCCACACGCCAAATTGCAGGTGGATTTCAAAGAAACCGCCGACCTCACGCCGACCGGCACGGACGAGGTGCATTTTCTGTTCGCCGCCAACCCTGGCAGCCGCCTGCAACTCATCAAAGACGTCGCCAGCGGCGGCGAACTCAGCCGATTGACGCTGGTGACGAAATCACTCGTCGCCAGTGCGATTCCCTTGCCCACCTTGATTTTTGATGAAATTGACGCAGGCTTGAGCGGGGACGTTTCGCTGCGCATGGGTAAAATCTTGCGGCAGCTTTCCAACCACCACCAGGTGATTTGCATCACGCACTCGCCGCAGGTCGCCTCGAAGGCGGATGCGCATTATTTCGTGTACAAAAAGTTTGCGGAAAATGCGACCGAGACAAAGGTGAAGCTGCTGAACAAAGAGGAGCAGGTGCGCTCGCTTGCGGTGATGTTGAGCCAGAACCCGCCGAGCGAGGCGGCGGTGGCGAATGCGAGGGAGTTGATGGGGGTTTGAGGTTTTTGTATCCAAAAATTATCTGCCATGGAAAACGCCATTCCGAATTCTCTCCTCGACCGCATCACTACAAATCCAAAAGTTATGCTCGGCAAACCGACCATTCGAGGCACTCGCCTGACCGTCGAGCAAATCCTGAATGAAATGGCATCCGGCTTGTCTTTCGAGGATTTGAAAGAAGACTTTCCCTTTCTGGAACCTGAAGATTTGCAGGCTTGCACGATGTTCGCCCTTCATTTGGAAAGAGAAAAAGAATGGTGGGAAACCATCGGCGAACAGAACAAAGCTTTGATTTACAAGAGCTTGAAACAGGCAAACGATGGTGAATTAATTCCGCACGATGTGGTCAGGCAGGAAATCAATCGCATGTTGGGCAAATCTTGAAACCTGCTACGTTCGCAAAGCCGCACTTCGCAACCAAGCTCACATCTTCATCTGTTTCCACCCGCCGGTGGGCAATCCTTTCCTTCTTCCACCATTTCCCTGCATTCATCCAACCCGCTTGTCGTCGGAACTTTTGAAAATAATACCTTTGCCCGCCTCGAAAAAAAGACCTTCAACAACTTATCAAACATAGAATGGACAAAAATACCATCTTAGGTTTCATCCTCATTTTTGGCATCCTCCTCGTTTGGAACCTCACCAGTGCCCCCGACCGCAAGGAACTCGAAAAGCGGGAACAGACTCGCCTCGACTCCCTCCGCCAACTCGAACAACGCAAAGCCGATAGCCTGGCGCAACTGCAAAAACAGCCGGTTTCGCCGCTCGATACCTCCGCCGTCCGGGATACGCAGGTGCAGCAACAAATCCAGCAAAAATTGTCCTCCGAGTTCGGCGCATTCGCACCTGCGGCTGTCGGCACGGAATCTTTCGAGGTGCTGGAAAACGAAGTGATGCGCATCATTTTCGCCAGCAAGGGCGGGCGCATCAAGGAGGTGGAATTGAAGGAATATTTCAAGGTGCAGTTCGACTCTAATCATAAGGAAGTCAAGCAGCCGCTCAAAATGCTGGAAGATGAAAAAAACCAGTTCGAATACAAGTTGCCGGTGGCAGGTCTTGCCAATCCAGTCAGTACGTCGCAGCTTTATTTTCAGCCGGTGAAGGAAGGTAACTCGCTGATTTTCAAGGCGAGCGCAGGCGAAGGCAGGTTTTTCGAGCAAGTTTATACGCTCCAACCAGGCAGCTATGCCCTGCAATATCAGTTGCGTTTCACCGGCTTGAGCAATGTGCTGAACCAGGAGCGAACCGGCGTCGAATTGAAGTGGGTCAACTTCCTCGACAAGCTCGAACAGAACCACAATTACGAGCGCAACTACTCCACCGTTTATTACAAACCCACCGATGACAGCTACGACTACTGCAACTGCACCAGCAACGACACGGACGAGTTGACCGGCAAGCCCATCAAATGGGTCGCCCACTCCAACCAGTTTTTTGCCAGCGTTTTATACGCCAAAGAAGCGCCATTTCGAGGCGCAGTCATGGGCACGGAAGTCCTGGTGGAAACCGACGCCGACCTGAAAAAACTCACCTCCGACATCGTCCTCCCGCTCGGCGGGCAGGAGCAGTTCGACATGGAGTTTTACATCGGGCCCAAGAAATTCGAGAACCTGGCCGCTTACAAATCGGACTTGGAGGACATCGTTCCTTTCGGCAGCAGCATCATCGGCTCGGCGAACCGGTGGATTGTTCGCCCCTTATTCAACTTTCTATCCACGTTCATCGGCATCAAAGGCATCGTGATTTTGGTGCTCACGCTGATTGTGAAATTGCTACTTTACCCGTTGAGTTACAAGATGTTGTACTCGCAGATGAAGATGGCGTCGCTCAAGCCGCAACTCACCGGCTTGCGGGAAAAATACAAGGAAGACCAGCAGACCCTGCAAATGGAAACCATGAAAATCTACCGGGAATTTGGCGTGAACCCGCTCGGCGGCTGCCTGCCTGTACTGCTGCAAATGCCGGTTTGGCTGGCGCTCTACAAATTTTTCCCGGCGAGCATCGAGTTTCGCCAAGCCAATTTCCTCTGGGCGACCGACTTGAGTAGCTACGACGCTGCTTTTTGGCTGCCTTTCAACATTCCGTTTTACGGTCAGCACGTCAGCCTTTTCACCCTGCTTTGGGTAGTGACGACCCTGTGGTACACCTATTATAATATGAAGACGATGGACATGAGCGCCATGGGTCAAAACGCCCAGATGATGAAGTGGATGCAGTACTTGATGCCGGTGTTCTTCCTTTTCTTCTTCAACAATTTCGCCTCCGGTCTCACGGTCTATCTCGTTTTCAGCAACTTGCTGAACGTGTTCCAAACTGTCGCCACGAAAAAATGGGTGATTAGCGAGACGAAAATCAAAGCCGAATTGGAAGCCTATCGAGCGAAGCCGAAGAAAAAAGGCGGCTTCCAGTCTCGCTTGGAAGAAGCCATGAAGCAGCAGCAATCCGTCGCTGCCCAGCGAGAAGCGGCTGCCAAATCAAAGCAGCAACCCAAGAAAAAGTAAAAAGGCAAAAGTCAAAAGTCAAAAGTGAAGTAAAAAGTAGGGGAAGTAAAAAGTGAGACGCCGCCGCTCACTTTTTACTTCCCCTACTTTTTACTTCACTTTTGCCTTTTGACTTTTGCCTTTTTACTTAAGGCTTCACCTGCTTCACCTTGTCCACGCCGCCCGGCGGGCAATGTTCTTTCAAAAATTTCGTGACCATCGTTTGCAGGTGCGTGTGCGTTCCTTCGCCCTCGCCCAAGCCGTGCGACCTGCCGGGGTAAGCCATGTATTGGAATTGCCTGTTGTGTTTGACCAATTCGTTTACCAGCATTTCGGCATTTTGAAAATGCACGTTGTCGTCCATCGTGCCGTGAACGAGTAGCAAATCGCCTTTCAGATTTTTGGCGTGGGTGACGGCAGCGCCTGCGGTGTAGTCTGCCATATTTTCCTGCGGCAAGCCCATGTACCGCTCGGTGTAGATGTTGTCGTAGTACAGCGAATTGGTCACCGGGGCAATGCTAACGCCGGTTTTGTAAATTTCAGGGTACTGAAACATCAGGTTCAGCGTCGAAGAGCCGCCGCCGCTCCAGCCCCAGACTGCCACCCGGCTGGTGTCCACGAAATCCCACTGCATGATTTTTTTCGCCGCCATCGCCTGGTCACGAATGTTCACCTGACCGATTTTGCGGTAGATGGCTTTGCGCCAAGCTCTGCCTTTCGGCGCAGGCGTTCCCTGGTTGTCGAGGCTGATGTTGATGTAGCCGTCTTCGGACAGGTCGCCTTCGTAGAGGAAGTCGTTGGCGTTGCCGTAGCTGTCTTCGACGGTCGTTCCTGCCGGTTCTCCATAGACGTAGAAGACGACCGGGTACTTTTTATTCGGGTCAAAATTGGCGGGCTTTTTCATCCAGCCGTCCATCTCGACGCCGTCCTCGGTGGTGATTTTGAAATAGCTGACAAGGCTGTTTTCTTTTGCCGCAGCGTCCATTTTTTTGGCGATGTCTTCCTGCCCCGGCAGCGGTTTGTGGTCGGGAAGGCTGACCCAGGCGGTTTGCGGCTCGGTGTAAAAATTGGAAAAAGTGTGGCGGGCAAACTTGCCGCTCGGCGAGGCTGCGTAGGAATTTGAGCCTTCAAAAGCCTTCGGCGTGATGCGCTCCACCTTGCCTTTGCCGTCGAGCGAGCAACGGTAGAGGTATTTTTGGATGCTGTTTTCGGGCGAGGCGTAGAAATAAATGCCGCCGCCTTTTTCGTCAATCAGCACCGTTTCCATCACGTCGTATTCGCCTTTGGTGAGCAGGGTTTCTTTTTTGCCGTCCATCGGCACGAGGTAATAATGCCGCCAGCCGTCTTTTTCAGAAAGCCACACGAATGCCTTGCCGCCGCTGACCCAATCCCATCCGGTCACTTTGTTTGTCCACTCGTTGACGGTGCTGACCCAAGCCTCGTCGCTCTCCGAATAAATCGTGCGAGCCTCGCCGCTGTTGGGGTTGCAGAGCATGAGTTTGCTCTCGTTTTGCTTGCGGTTGAGTTGCTGGAGGATGATGTCGTTGCCGTCGGGCGTGTATTCCATGCGAGTGATGTAGTGTTGGCGAGGGTCGCCGGGCACGTTCATCCAGGTGGTTTTTGCGGTGGAAATGTCCACGACGCCGATGCGGGCAGGCGAGGGCGGCTCGCCGACTTTTGGATATTCCACCGGCACGATTTCGCTGTAAATCGAGTCGGTGTTGTCAATCATGTAGAAGTCCCTGATTTGGTTGGCGTCAATTTGCCAGTAGGCAATGCTGCGGCTGTCAGGCGACCAGCGGAAGCCGTCCCGGCAGAAAAATTCCTCCTCGTACACCCAGTCGAAAGTGCCGTTGATGAGTTTTTTCGTCCCAAGGTCGTCGGTGAGTTTTTTGATTTCGCCGCTTGCCAGGTCTTCCGCATAGACGTTGCGTTCGCTGACGTAGGCTGCTTTTTTGCCATCGGGCGAAATTTTGGCAAACATCAAAGTGCTTGCCGGGCGACTTTTGCCGAGTTGCCAGAGTTTTTTGCTGCTCAGGTCGAGCACCCAATAATCGCCTTTGGTTTTGAGCCGCCAAACTCGCTTGCTGTTGGTGTAAATCAGCAGCAGCTTGCCGTCTTCGCTGAAGGTGAAATTTTCAACTTTGACAGGATTGGCGGCGTCCTTCGGCGTGAAGTCAGCCTTGGCGAGGAAGGTGGTTTTGGTAATGCCCGGCAGCTCGGTTTTGACGATGCCGCCGTCTTCGGTCGTGAAAAAGCTGTTGCCGTCCTTCGCCCATTTGATGTTTTGGGCAAAGGCAGCCAGGCAGGTGACCTGGATGAAAACGATGAGAATAAGTCGGGTGAAAACTGGTCTGAAAATCATGGTTTGAATTGATTTGGTGAAGGCGTGAAGATATGCCGCCTCTCAATATGAAAACCTCGAAAGCCTTCATACTCCTTCAATTTGAGGGCTTATTATTTTGGCTCACGCAGACGCCACATGAGCTTCCAATCTTCTGCCATTCACACAAACTTCAACATTACTTAAACCCCCATTCCCGCCTTCCTATCCTCACTTTCCAACCTTTGCCGCTTTGGTTCGAGACACTTCGCCAGCAGCTTTTGGCGCACCAGCCACCAGCTAAAAGCCAATTGCCAACAGCCAAAAAAAAGCCGGTGCGGCGCGCTTGCCACCCCGGCTAAAGTATTCGTTAATTTAAACTCACAATTTTATGAAGCAACTGCGACTTGCTCCAAGCCAATGGGCTTGGAAAGCGGCGGCTGTCGTCTTGCTGACGCTTGCCGTTCACTCCTCCAGCTTGTTTGCTCAAAGACTCGTGAAAGGCGCCGTCAAGGATGCCAATTCCAACGAGCCGGTGCCCGGCGCGACCGTCCTGGTCAAGGGCACTTCGACAGGAACCGTCAGCGACAGCGACGGGACGTTTGAAATGCAGGTTCCCAACGACAAACGGGAACTCGAAATCTCCTACACGGGCTACGAACCACAAGTAATTGCGATTGGAAACGGCGGTTTTCTCGAAGTTTTGCTCGGTGAAAACACGACCCAGCTTGGCGAAGTCGTCGTCACCGCACTCGGCATCACGAAAGAAAAAGCACGGGTTGGCTACTCCGTGCAGGACGTGAAAGGCGCTGATTTAATCAAAGCCCGTGAGCCGAATCCGGTCAACTCGCTCACCGGACGGGTCGCAGGTTTGACCGTTGGCGCTTCGGCGGAATTGCTTGGCGGCCCAAGCGTTTTGCTGCGTGGCGACAAGCCGCTCTACGTCGTGGACGGCATTCCGATTCAGTCGGACACCTGGAACATCAATCCCGACGACATCGAGACGATTACCGTTTTGAAGGGCCCCAACGCTTCGGCGCTCTACGGCAGCCGGGGGCAGTACGGCGCTATTCAAATCACGACCAAGCGGGGCACAAAAGACAAACGTGGCTTCACGGTGGAGTTGAACAACTCGACCATGATTGAAAGCGGCTTTTTGACCATTCCGAAAGTGCAAAATGAATACGGTCCCGGCGACCACGGTCGCTACGCTTTTGCCGACGGCAAAGGCGGCGGTTTGTACGATGCGGACTACGACATCTGGGGTCCAAAATTCGAGGGGCAACTCATCCCGCAGTACGACGGCGAGTACACGCCCGACCAGGAATACGTGACCACGTTGGCAAACGGCGCAACGTTCACCGGGAACATCAAACCGACGCCCTGGACGGCTCGTGGCAAGGACAACTTGCAAAAGTTCCTGCGCCCCGGCTTGCTGCAAACGACCAACCTGGCGGTCAGCGCAGGCGGCGAAAACTTCGACATCCGTTTTTCCGGCACCTATACTTATCAGCAAGGCATCGTGCCGAACACGGAATTGAACACGGGCAATTTCAACACGACCATCGGCTATAATTTCAACAAAAAACTGCGCTTCGAAAGCGCCCTGAACTTCAACCGGCAGTTCACGCAGAACTTCCCCGACGTGACTTATGGGCCTAACTCCATGATTTACAACGTGATAATTTGGGGCGGCTCAGACTGGAGCATGGACGACATGCGCAATTACTGGCAGCCGGGCAAGGAAGGTTTGCAGCAGATTTATGCCGACTACACCCGCTACAACAACCCCTGGTTCAGCGCCTATGAATGGTTGCGGGGGCACTACAAAAATGACATTTACGGCTACGCTGCCTTGACGTACAGCTTCACCGATGCGCTCAAACTCATGGGTCGCACGCAAGCAACGAGCTACGACTTGTTCAGGAATGAAAAATTCCCCTATTCGGGGACGGTCTATGGTCGGGAACAAGCGAAAGGCGACTACCGGGAAGACCGTCGCAACTTGTTCGAGAACAACACCGACCTGATGCTGTCTTTTGAAAAACCGCTCGGCGAGCATTTCGACGTGAACGCTTCGCTCGGCGGCAGCATCCGCTCATTTCAGTACAACTCCACTTTTGCCAGCACGGACTACCTGAACGTGCCAGGTTGGTACAATTTGAACAACTCGCTTTTCACCCGCCAGGTGTTCAACTACGGCTCGGATATGCGGGTTTTGAGCGCCTACAGCTTCGTGGATTTGACCTACAATCGCTATCTAACGCTCTCATTGACAGGTCGTTGGGACAAACACTCGACGCTGCCCGCCAGCAACAACAGCTATTTTTACCCAAGCGCCAGCCTGAGCGCCCAGGTTTCTGAAATGGTGCAACTGCCCGACTTTTTCACCTTCCTGAAACTGCGGGGCAGCTACGCCTACGTCGGTTCGGGCTTGACCCGCTCGACGATTCCGGCGGCTTACCTGATTGCCGGACGGGACATTATTGACTACGGCGGCGATTATTACACGCCTTACGAGGGTCCGAATTACATCAATTCGAGCGGCTACAATATCAGCTTCCCCTACAACAACCAGCCGAGCGCTTACTCGCCGACGACCATCGTCAATCCTAATCTTGAGCCTTCATTTTCAACGGCTTACGAAGCGGGCATTGACATGAAATTCATGCAAAACCGCCTCGGCGTGGACGTGACTTACTTCAATGCGACCGATGGCCCCAACGTGTTCAACCTGCCGCTTTCCGAAGCCACCGGCTACGGCTCGGCGCTTGAAAACGGCATCAAAACCCGCAAAAAAGGCTGGGAAGTCGTGCTGATGGGTCGCCCGGTGAAATCGGCTGATTTCAACTGGCAGGTGGACGTGAACTGGGGTACCTGGCGGGAAACGCTGGATGAAGTTTATCCCGGCATGGAAAAACTCGGTCAGTTCCTGAAAGTTGGCGACCGGATTG
>CAZHLB010000211.1:0-9614 GCA_964533005.1 uncultured Saprospiraceae bacterium | reverse complement strand
TACCAGTTCACGAGTCAAAGTCAAGCCGATGCCGGTGCCTTCGGCGTGGCGGGTGGCGGAGTCGTCCACCTGGTAAAAACGGTCGAAAATGCGAGGCAGTTTTTCCGGCGGGATGCCTATGCCGGTGTCGCTGACTGTGAGGTGGAGGTGTTTCTCTAAATCATGGTGATTTTGAAAATCACCATGATTTATCCGCAGCGCTACTTCGCCGCCTTCCGGCGTGAATTTGATGGCATTTGAAAGCAGGTTTGACACGATTTGCCGCAGCCGTTCTTCATCATAATCCATGACAAAATGCTCCACCGGGCTATCGAAACGAAAGGCTATTTTTTTGGCGTCCGCCACCGAAGAGAAGCTTTCCAGCAAATATTTCAGGAACCCCACCACGTCGCCTTGCGCCATTTTCAGGTGAAGGTTGCCGCTTTCGAGTTTCGCCAGGTCGAGCATTTGGTTGACGAGGTTCAACAACTGCTGCCCTTGCCTGCGAATGGAGGTGAAATTGGAAATTAGAAATTGGGAAATTGGGAAATTGGAAATTGGCTTGTCCTCCAATACCGAGTTCTCGGGACGAGTCTTCTCAATTTCCATTCTCCCTTGCTCCGCTTCGCCGAGGATGATAGTTAGTGGAGTGCGGAATTCGTGGGTGATGTTGGTGTACAGGCGAGTTTTCACTTGGTCGAGCTCTCGCAGGCGGCGGGTTTCGGCGGCGGCGAGCTTGCGGCGCACCCGGTATTGGTAGAGCCAAATCACGGCGGCTGCCAGCAAAAGCAAGGCGATGACTTTCGCCGCAAGGCTCTGGTGAAAGGCAGGTTTGATGCGCAGGCGCAGTGAAATCGTCTTCCCTTCGGAAAACGATTCGTTGTGAACCGCCTTGATTTGCAGCAAATAAGTGCCGGGCGGAAGCTGCAACAGGCTGATTTCTCTCGAATATCCGAGGTCTTGCCATTCTTCTTTCAACCCCAGCCGGTAGGCATAGCGGATGTTTTCCGGTTGAAAAAAATCAAGAGCGGCAAAGCGGAAGGTGAGGTTGGCGTAACCGGGCGGCACGACGACGTTTTTCACAAAATGAATGCTGCTGTCCAAAACGAGCAGTTGCAATTTTTCGCCCGACCTGCCTGCCGCCCTGAAATCGGTGAAGTAAAGCGGCGCTGCCGGACGTTGGCTAGCGGGCAGCGAATCGGGATGAAAAATCTGAAGCCCTTCCTCGCCGCCAAAATAGAGCCTGCCCAAGTTGTCTTTGTAGCCCGAACTGAGCAGGAAATCATTGGTAATCAGCCCGTCCTTTTTGCCGAAGTGCCGGAAGAAACCACCGGTGTCCAAACAAGAAATGCCGTGCCCGGCAGTGCTAATCCAAATCCTGGCAGAATCGTCTTCGACAATAGCCATGATTTTTTCATCCCGCAAGCCGTCTTCCAGCAAGTAGCGGCGGAAAGTGCCGTTGTCGTTGGCAGGGTCGAGCCGGTTCAGCCCGCCGTCAGTGCCGACCCAGATTTTCCCGTTTTTAGAGGCAAAAACAGCTTCGGCGGTGTTGTTACTCAACGAGTTGCGATTGCCTGGCTCGTGCTTGAAATTGAGGAACTTGTTATTGCCGCTGCTGTCTGCCAGGTCGGAATGCTCGATAAAATACAGCCCGTTTTTGAGTGTTCCCGCCCAAAGATTGCCTTGCTGGTCAATTTTCAAATCAATGAAAATGTCATCGTTGTCGCCGTTTTCACCGGCAAAAAAGGGTTGAAAAACCTCGGTTCCGGGTTTGGAACGATACAGGCTGCCTTGTGCGCCCACCCACAAATTGCCATGCCGGTCTTCCGCCAGGCTCCAGACTTTGCGGTACGTTCCATTCTGTTTTCCTGTTTTGGAAAAAGGCAGAAAGCGGCTCTTTTTTGTCTGCGGGTGAATCTCGAAAATCCCCTGCGGGCTTAAATCGGCAGGCGCTGCATAAATGAAGCCGTCGGAACACAAAATCAGCGCATTGATGGAGGCGTCAAGGATTTTTTTGCTGCGGTTTTCCTTCCAAAAAAACAAGCCCTGCGGCGTGGCGAACCAGATTTCATCCTTCCATTGCAGCACCTCCCGCACATTCGGAATGGCGGAAAGAGACGCCATTTCCGCCGCCGCCTGAATTTTTTCGCTGCCAGCCATCACGAGGAAAATGCCTTTGCCAGTGCCCAGCCAAATATTGCCCTCCCGGTCTTCCGTGATGCTGTGCAGGCGCTGCGCCAGGGCAGGCGGCGAAGAAGGACGCCACGACTCGAAGGCATTTTTTTCCTTGTCCGAAAACAAACCCTGCGAGGTTGCCGCCCAAATTCGCCCCTGGCTGTCGGCTAAAACGGGCGGGAAAAACCAGCGGTTAGGGTTCAAGTCAGCAGGCATCACCGGCTCCGACAACTTGTATTTGTCTGCTTGATTTTCAAGCAATTGCAAACCCCGCTCGGTGAAAAGCCAAATCTTTTCCCGCTCATTTTTGACCGGGGAAATGGAGTAAACGGGAACACCTTCAAGCAAGGGAACAGCCTCGAATTCTCCCTCTTTCCAGGAAAACAAGCCGTCTTCCGTAGCCAGCCACATCCCGTTTCGCTCCTCTTCCCGCAAGTCGAAGACAGGTTTTTCACTCACCCGGTGAAAGACGGTGTCACCCGCCTGCAACCAAGCCGCACCGGCGGAAGTGGCGACCCAAATGCGGTTGCCCTGACCGGCAAAGACTTTGAAAACCTCGTTGCCGGGCAGGCTATGCTCCTTGTTTTTGTCGAAAACGAAGTGGGTGAATTTTTCCGTGAAAGGATTGAAACGTGTCAAACCGCCAGGATACATGCCAAACCAAAGATTGCCGTCGGCGTCTTCAGCCATGCTGCGCACCCAATTGGAACTCAGGCTGTTAGCGTCGTTCGGGTTGTAGCGGTAGAGCTTGAATTCGTGCCCGTCGAACTTGTTGACGCCCCACTGGGTGGCTATCCAAATGAAGCCCCGGCTGTCGTGCAGCACGTCGGAAACCCAGTTGTTGGACAAGCCGTCGTCGGTGCTCCAGTGCTTGAAACGCAGGGATTGAGCATAATCAGAGACAGGGAAAAGCAGGTTGAGAAACACAAAAAAGAGCAAGCCCCAGGTGGCTGGAAGATGGGAAAGAATGGAGACAGGTCGAGCAGGCAGTTTCATGGCACAAAGGTTTTGCGAGAGCGCCCCTGTTGTTTTGCTCGTATCCTGAACTTGTGAATTGAATTTGGCAAGGCTAAAAGTCGGAAAAAATGGCGGGAAGTTGCCCGGTGAATGAAGGAAAGGCGGGAATGACTGAATAAAAAAAGGAAAGCCCCAGTGCGAGCAGGTGCACCGGGGCTTTTTTGCAGAAGTGGGTCAGCGGTGAAATTTTACCACTTTTTGAATTTGGCGTTCTTGACCGGCGGTGAGTTCGAGGAAGTACATGCCGTCGGGCAAAGCTTCTGTGTTGATTTTTAGGGAGTGGGCGCCAGCGTCTTTGGCTTCGCCTGCCAAGACGACCAGGCAGGGTTTGCCGAAGGTGTCGAGGAGGCGGAGGGAGACGGGGGCGGGTTGAGGGAGATTGAAGTCGGCTTGGAATTTTTCGGTGAACGGATTGGGAAAAACCGCAAAACCAAGCGATTGCCCTTCCATTTTCAAAGCCAAATTTTCCGGCAAGCCAGCGTTGTCGGGCTTATCCGATGAAGATGCCAACGGGGTGCAGTTGTGAATGAACGCTCGAAACGACGAGCCGCTTCTTGCCCAAAAACCCCTGCCAAGTGTGACCGCCTCTCCCGCTCGAAAGCTGCCTGCCGAGCCGCTGAAAAATTCAAAATGATTGCCGGCGGAAGAATAAGACAGCGTGTTGGCGGCAGCGAAATTGACGGCTTCATCGGCGCTCCAATTGTAATCATTGTCAAAGTTTGCATCGTCGGGGACGGTGCGGTGATCTACCAAAATAGGCGCAGAGAGGTGGAGTCGGTCCTGGTTACGGCAATCCACTCCTCCAGGCGTGGAAGGATTTCCGTTGCAAGTCCAGGAAAGCGGGTCGTCATCGGAAAAAATATTTTGCCTCGGGCAATCTCCTTGCCCGCAGGCATCTCCATATGCCATGATGGTTCGATAACAACCGCTCGGATGTCCAAACCCTGCCCAGGGTGGGCTGCCGGGTTCCTCGTTCTGGGTTTTAGCGTGGGAGCAACCTGCATTGTGCGCCAATTCATGGTGAAAAGTATAGTGCCCAAAAAGATTGCTGCCGGTCACGCTGAACATGGTGGCGGGATTGCTGGGTCCGCCGTTTGCCCTGCCGGCGTTGCCGGTAAAAATCAGGGCGCATTGGTCGGCATCCCAGAGGTCACGTTGTGCATGAACAGCGTCGAGGCAGCCATCATCGGTTTCACGCCAGCAATTGAGCATGGTGCCTGTGTTGTTGTCTGCCGGTTCGTCGTACTCCACCCGGTAGGCGGTTGCCAATTCGATGCGCAGGTCGAGCGGGTCGCCGGGGTCGTCGCCTTCTGCGTAGGCGGCATTTGCCAGGGTGAAAAGCATTTCAATTTCGCTGAGGATGTCTGGAAACTCCGCATCCACGTCGTCGGTGTAAGCCACCAGCACCCTGACCCTGCATTCGCCAGTGGCAGCCAGTGCGCCGGATTTTGGCTGCGCCATTTTTCGCATCAAATCCGAGTTGTCAAAATGGTGGTTTTTGGGCGCTTCGCCGCCGGAAGGAACGGCTTGTAAATGCTCATCGGCAGGCGTTTCGCAATTGTCGCCCAAGCTCATGTCCCAATCAACGATAAGGTGCAAGCCGCCTTCCAGCGGCTTGATGAGAAAGGCGACGTCCTCAAACTGGATGTGTCCGACCACCTGGTCTTTTTTGAAAACCAGATGAGCCTTGCCGCTTGCGCCGGGAAATGCGCCGCTCCAGGATTTTCGCTGCCCCTGGGTTGAAAATTCATCGGAGGGAATTTGATGAGCGGTCAGGGCAAGATGACCAAAATTGAACGTCACTGTTTTTTGCCGCAGCAATTCCATGTTGATAGTCGCCAGGCGAGGATTGCTGGCGCCTTCCCAGGCAGCAACCACGTTGTAGTAATGCCGCTGACTGGGCGTCAGGTTACGGAAAGTTTCTTCCTGCGGCAAGTAGTTTATCAAGTGCTGGGCGAAGCCGCCGATGCTTGTCAGCAGGCTTGCGCAGCAGAGAAGAATGAAAATTTTTGCTTGTCTCATGGTTCGAAATTTTAGAAAAGTGAAAGAATCGGGTTTACCTGCGCTTGCTCATTTTTTGCCTTCCAGGGCTTGGCGCAGCGCCGCATTCTCCTTCTCCAAAACCTCCACTCGCTCGTTCATCTGAATAACATGCAGGTAAAGTTCTTCGAGTTTCACCATCATTTTCGTTTGCATCTCGCCCACGTGCAAGCCTTTTTCATCCACTTCGGCGGCACTGGGTATGCCGGGCAGGTGATGGTTTGCTTCTGTGAAAGCTTTGACTTCTGGCAGCGTAGGCAGTTGATGACCAGGCTGGAAAACGTAGTCGGGCCAGTCTCCGGAAAGCTCCACCCGCACTTCTTCGGCGATGATTCTGCCATCCACTGCGAGGAGATAATTGGCGGGAACGGTGAGTGTTCCGATGCCAACACTACCGCCTCCATTGGCGATAAAAACATCTTGCGAAGTGTTGTGATTGAGGTGCAGGTCGTCCGTGACGCCGTCTATTTCATTCCCGTCAAGAATCATGGTTTGACCGCTTGCCGTGAGTTTCAAAGTTCCAAGCGAGCCATCGTTGTCGGGCCCTTCCACGTGCAATTGAGATTGCGGGTTGGTTGTCCCGATTCCCACCCTGCCGGTTACGTCGCCAATGACCAAGGCAGGCTGAGAGCCATTGCGCTCGATGCGCAGGTTGCCGCCAGCGTCCACCAGCATGTCGAAGACTTGCCCGCTGTTTTCCAGGCGGAAATCGCCCGTCACGTGCAGTTTCGAGCCGGGGTTTGTCGTGCCGATGCCGACCCTGCCGCTTGCGTCGCCAATAACCAGAGCGGGTTGGGAGCCATTGCGCTCGATGCGCAGGTTGCCGCCGGCGTCCACCAGCATGTCGAACACCTGACCGCTGTTTTCTAAGCGGAAGTCGCCCGTCACGTGCAGTTTCGATAAGGGATTGGTGGTGCCTATGCCGACTCTGCCGGTGGCGTCGCCGATGACCAAGGCAGGCGTCGAGCCATTGCGTTCGATGTGCAAGTTGCCGTTGGTCGCTACCCTGAAATCAAAGACCTGTGTGCCTTGTTGCATACGGAATTGCCCGTTGAACAAGTGAAGCCTTTGCGTCGGCACACCACCAATGCCCAAGCTACCACCGCCGTTTCCAATCACGACGTTTTGATTCGTATTGTTGTTGAGGTAAAGTCCGCTCGCCAGCGCATCTATTTCATTCCCATCAAACAACATGTTCTGCGCCGAAGCGCCAGAGCCGGAAGTGATGCGAAAGGCGCTCGCCGTGGCGGTAGCTTCGTTGCCCGTCACGTGCAGCCTTGCCAATGGCGTCGAAGTAGCAACCCCAACGTCACCTGCCGACGTGATGAAGAACCTGTCTGTTCCATTCGTCCTGACCTGGAAACGGTCGTTGGCAGAAAACCCAAAATGGCTGTTATCGTCTCCGTTGTGCCGGATGAAAGTTTGTATGCCGAGCAGTCCGCCTACTTCCAAACGGGCAGTCGGGGTGAGCACGTTGATGCCGACGTTGCCGTTGCTGAGGATGGTCATTCTTTGGTTGGCAGCAGCGCTCCCACCCGTGAAAAATTGAATAGGCTGCGTAGCGTTTTGTGTGCCTACTCTGAGCGGAAAAGCATTGGTCGTTCCCAGCCAACTGGTAGCCGTTGCATTGTTGTTCCCCGTGAGTATCCAAGGTGTTTGCCCCGCCAAAAAGCAAGGCATCGCCAACGCCAGCAGCGTCGGCAGCAGAAGCCGATAAATTGATTTCATTGTCGAATTGAATTTTGAGACAGAAAGGATAGCTATCGCTTGCTTGTCAGATGATGATGCAAAGATATAGGGCAACAGGGGCGGGCGTTTTGCACGTTTGTTCCAACCCTTGTCACGCATGTTCCAACCTTTATCACGCATGTTCCAAAGCCTTTTTCGCCAAAAAAAAAATGGGAGCGAGCGACCCACGCCACCCGCTCCCATTTTTTAAAAAAAGCCGAACCTGAAGCCGACACCCGCAATCCCGCCTACCTATTCCCTCGTCAACTCCCACGTCTTCTTCTTCCCCGTCACCTCATTTTTCAGCACCCGCCCTTCGCTCAATGGCAAATAAACCGTCCATTTTCCGCCGGTCACGATGGCGAGCAGGTTCTCGTACCAATATTTTTTCACCGAGAAATCGTCGCCCTTCAAAGTGGCGACGCCGAGGTAAAACCGGGGCAATCCCTGCGTATCCTGGTTGTAAAAATAAATGACCGGCTCGCCCGCTGCCGTTTCGTCCAAAGACAGGAAGGAAAAAACGTCCTCGCCTTCGTCGCTGCCGGTCACGTTGGGCGTCTTACCAGCCACCTGGAGGGCGAGGGCGAAGTCGTCGTTGTCGAGGTCGAGCAGGGCGTAGTCGGTTTGGTAAATGATGCGCTCCTCCTTTTCACAAAAGCGAACGGCTTTCATTCCCAAGTCCTCGCCGCCGACCTCGAATGCGGCAAAATCGAGCAGGGAAATCTTTGCGGCGTCATTTTTTTCATCCATGAACGGGTCTTTTTTGACGACGCCAGCCTTGCCGAGCGCCTTGGCTTCGGGCGCTTTTGCCCGCTGGAAAATCTCGCCCACGACCAGGAAATCCTCGCCGTCCCGCACGATGGAGTGAATCATGACCTTCGGTTTTTTCGCCAGGAATTTTTTGTAGGGTTTGAAGGCATCCTCCATCGTTTCCCACTCGTGCAGGCGCTGCTGCAATTGCTTGCCTTGCAGGTCGAAACTGCTGACAAACAAGCCGTCGGAGTTCTTGTCTTTCACTTTATTTCCCTTGAAAAACATCCCCGACAAGACGATTTGATTGGCTTCGAGCAGGATTTGCCCGGTCGGGAAAAGCAGCAATTCGTCGGAATGAAGCGGCTGGCTGAAGCGTTTTTCGCCGGTTTGCCCATCCAGGGCAATCAACTCGAAGTGTTGTTTTCGTTCTTGGTTGGGTCTTTGGCGCAGTTCCAAAAACACTAGTTCGCTTGCGCTGCTCCTGCCTGAAACGAATACGCCGACGCCTTTTTCGGGGATGAAGGATTTTTTCCAAACGGTCGCCAGGTCGTTGTCCACCCGCTCGATGCGGTAGCCAATCTTGCCTTGCCGCACGGGTTGCACGAGGTAAAAACCGCCGGAGTCCGCCGGAAATACTTGCGAAAAAAGCGCCTCGCCGCCTTGGGGCCACTGCCCGCTTTTTTCCACCGTGCGCTCTTTGACGCTCCCGCCTGCGCTGGGCACGGCGATGTATTTCAAGAACTGTTTTTCCGGGTGATAAAAAACGAACAGCCACCGGCTGCCATTGAAAGCGCCGCCGATTTGCTCGCTGTTGAGTGGCATTTCCGTTTCAAACTGGCGGGTGGATTGAAACTGCCCATCGAGCATTTTTATCGTGAAAAGGTCGAGTTCCTTGCCTTTGCGCTTTTCCAGGAGGGAATAAAATCCGGGCAGGCTGCCGTTGATGAGCAGGGGTCCGGATTGGATGACGTTGGCGACTTCAAGCGTCGCTTGCTGGGCAAAGGCAGCGGCGGACAGGGAAAGAAGCAGGGCTGTAATTGAAATTTTTGCTTTCATGATGGAAGGGATTTTGCCTCAAAGGTGTCACCTGGAAATCGGCTGTTTTGAGGAAGAAAAATTTCATTTTTCTTCCTTAAAACAGCCGATTACCAGGTGACACCTTTTGGCTCAATTTCAAAGACAGGAGATGCGATGAGAATCCATAGTTGACGCTATTTTTCGTTGTGAAATTGTAGCCGCCAAACTTGTTCGGCTGGCTCTTTTCAGCCAGCCAAACAAGTTTGGCGGCTACTTTCCCGCCACGCCACCGGGCAGCAGCCGAACACTTCCCGAAACCGCCTCGTGAAATAGCTCTGGCTATTAAATCCCACCTCCAAAGCCACCTGGTAAATGCTCCATTCCGGCTCTTCGGCGAGCAGGTGGGCGGCTTTTTGCAGGCGCAGGTAACGCAGGTATTCGGTGGCGGACATTCCGGCGGCACGTTCCAGCTTTCGGTGCAGGTCGGTGCGGCTCATGGCGAGCAGGCGCACCAACTTGCCGACGCTCAAATCGGCTTCAGTCAGGTGCGGTTCCAATTGATGGTGGAGATTGGTGAGGAACGTTTGTTCCGAGGTGCGGCAGTGAGTTTGAGTCAGCATGAGGTGGAGGTTTTGGATGAAACAATGCCGCAAATTTTTGCCTGCTTTTCCCTTTTTCACTTGCACGTATCTTGCAATCGCTTGCACATATCTTGCAAAATGAGCCGCCTCCTCCTTTTTCAGAACCTTAACTTTTCCCCTTGCAACGCTTTCCCACCCTGCCGCCTACTTTTGAAGCACGAAACTGAAAGCTATCAGCTCAGAAGCGGGTAGGTTTAGCGAGAAAAAAATTGGGATGCTTCACCAACACGCATTTTTTAAAAACACATAGTCACATAGAAAACA
>CAZHLB010000210.1:0-9632 GCA_964533005.1 uncultured Saprospiraceae bacterium | reverse complement strand
GTTCACGCCGCTTGCGTCGCACAAAATTCTCAAACGACGCAAGCGGCGTGAACGCCGCACCCCAGGACAGCCTGAAGGCTGTGCTACCAATGCCCACACCTCAATGAATTAATTCAAACCTTTTCTCGTGAAAAAAAGAGTCTTTCTGATTTTGGCGGTAGCCGCTTTGATTTCCATCGCCTGGGTTTCCTGGTCGCACCTGGTGAATGGAAAAAAGTCAAGCCCAATCTCGGAGCCTGCCGTTGCCGTTGCGCTCGACTGGAACAAGCACGTTTTGGTCGCCGACCGGTTCACGGAAGGTTTTCGGGCGCCGGTGTCCGCCAGGGCGGAGGCGTACATTGGATTGGCGGCTTGGGAGGCAGCATTGCCGGGATTGCCGAATGGCTATCGTTCGCTGGGTGAACGGTTTCCAGACTTGCAATTGCCGAAGGCGGAAGCTGCGGATTACCATTTGCCGAGCATCTTGAATGCTTGTTACAGCACGATAATCTTGAAATTGTTCTCCATGACGCCGCCAACGGTGGAGCATCAACGGGTCGAATTGGAGAAAAGATGGCTGGCATCATTTGCCGGGAAAATTGACCCGGGAACCCTTCGCCGTTCGGAGGATTTTGGCAAAAAAGTGGCTTTGGCAGTTTACGAATGGTCGGCTTCAGACAGCCTGGGGCACATGGCGAACCTGCACAATTTCGACCGAAACTACACTCAGCCTGTCGGCGACGGTTTTTGGCAGCCTTGCATAGATTTTCCAACCCCTTCTCTCTTGCCTTATTGGGGTGAAACCAGGACTTTTATGATTCAAACAGAAGATTGGCTCGCTTCACCGTTGCCAGCTTTTTCCACCGAACCAAACTCGGTTTATTATCGCCAGGCAATGGAAGTTCTGACGCTCAATTCACCACTGTCCGCTGAAAATCAGTGGATTGCGGAATTCTGGAGCGACGACCATCCCGGCTTGACTTTTTCGCCAGCCTCCCGCTGGATTTGCATTGCCAATCAAGTGATTGAAAAAGAAGCACCGCCTGCTGCAAAGGCGCTCGAAACTTATCTAAGGCTTGGCTTTGCCATGTCCGATGCCATGGTTTCATGTTGGCACTCCAAGTATTACTACAATTTGCTGCGCCCGGAAACTTTCATTCAAACGTGGATACAACCTGATTGGCGACCCATCGCCCACACGCCGCCGTTCCCATCTTATCCTTCCGGGCACGCCATCGTATCTGCTGCCGCAGCCGAGGTGCTCACCCAACTTTATGGAGAAAATTACAAGATGACCGACCGAAGCCATGAAGGCAGAACGGAGTTAAAAGGCACGCCTCGCTCTTTCCGCTCCTTCCATGAAATGGCATTTGAAGGCGCTTTTTCCCGCATTCCGTTGGGCGCACACTTCAGGATAGATTGCGAGGAAGGCACCCGGCAAGGTTTGTTAATCGGGAAGGAAGTAATCAAGTTGACTTTGACAGAACCTGTTCGATGATGCCTGAAAAAAACAGTTTCATACTCGCCACACCTCGCCTATTGCTGCGAGAACTCACACCTGCCGACGCCACTTCATTTTTCGAGTTGAACAACGACCCGGAGGTCATCAAATTCACGGGCGACCCGCCTTTTTCAAGCCGTGAATCGGCTCGCATTTTCCTGGAAAATTATGACCAATACGCTTGCTACGGCTACGGTCGGTGGGCTGTCATTTTGAAAGAAACAGGTGAATTTCTCGGCTGGTGCGGATTGAAGTTTTCGCCGGAAATGGGCGAAACGGACATCGGCTTCCGCTTTTTCCGCAAGCATTGGGGGAAAGGTTTCGCCACTGAGGCTGCAGCAGCTTGCCTGGATTTTGGTTTTGAAAAATTAGGTTTGGAAAAAATCGTCGGGCGGGCGATGAAGGAAAATCTTGCCTCGGTTCGGGTGCTGGAAAAGATTGGGATGCAGTTCGACGGGGAGATGATTTTTGAGCGTCACCCGGGTGTGCTTTATTCAAAGGTGAAGTCTTGAGTTGAAAATGTTGCGCCGGTTTTGAAAATCCTGCGCAGGAAAATTTGCAGCTTCGTCCGATTGGAAAAACTAACTTTGAAAAAAAATCGCCGACCATGTTCAAAGTCAAAAACATACCCGTTCATCCCGATTACGATAAATACCCTTCAAGCGATGGTGAACTTATGGCTGAAACTACGCGACATTTAAAATGGATGAATACCATCCGGGATAACGTAGATTCCCTCACCCAAGGAAAAGACGTTTTCGTGGCAAGCGACCTGTTGTGGTACCCGGTCAAGGGGCGAGTTGACATTTGCAAAGCCCCCGATGTGATGGTCGCTTTCGGGCGTCCCAAAGGCGACCGGGACAGCTACCTTCAATGGCTCGAAGACAATGTGGCGCCCCAGGTGGTTTTTGAAATTTTTTCAAGAACCAACCACCGCAGGGTCAACAAGGAAAACCTCCTGGAATTTTACACCAAGTACGGGGTGCAGGAGTATTACATCTACGACCCGATACGAAATACTTTTACGGTTTACATCCGTCAAGGCGCTCAACTCATCCGACTGGAAGGCTTGCAAAAGTGGACAAGCCCCTTGCTCGGAATTCGATTTGAATGGAGCGAAAAAACCTTCGAAATCTTCCGCCCCGACGGTCAGCCTTTCATTTCTTTTCCAGAGATTGAAAAGTGGTTGATAGAAGAAAAAGCCGAGCATCAGCAAGAAAAGAAGCGCTTGCTTGGCTTTGTGGATATTGCTATGGAGAAAGCGCAGGCAGAAACCCAACGAGCCGAAGCGGAAGCTCAACGGGCAGAAGCGGAAGCTCAAAAAGTACAAGCAGCCGAAGCTCGACAAAAGCTTTTGGAAGAAAAATTGAGGTCTTTGGGCATTGACCCAAGCGAAATTTAATTTCAAACCGCCAGCAAAAAAAGGGCGGCAGGGTAACCCTGCCGCCCTTTTTTGAAAATCAGGCATCCTGCATCATTTCAAAAATCTCTTCGAAAACATCCTCCGCACTGGGCTTGGAAAAATAATCTCCGTCCGACCCGTACGGCGGGCGGTGCGGCTTGGCAGTCAACGTTTTTGGCGGGCTGTCGAGGTAGCGGTAGCCGCCCTGGCATTCCAAAACCTCCTGCATCATAAATGCCGAAGCGCCGCCGGGCACGTCCTCGTCGAGGAAAACGATGCGATTGGTTTTTTTCAAAGACTCGACGATTCGATGCTCCAAATCGAAAGGCAGGAGCGTCTGCACGTCAATCAATTCCACTGAAATTCCTTGTTTTTCAAGCAGTTGAATACCTTCTTGAGCAATGCGCACGCATGAGCCGTAGGTCACCAGCGTCACGTCCGAACCTTCGTTCAGCACCTCCGGCACGCCAAGCGGAATGGTGTACTCGCCGACGTTGTCGGGCAGGCGTTCTTTCAAACGATAGGCGTTGAGCGGCTCGATGAGCAACGCCGGGTCATCGCTATGCAGTAGTGTGTTGTACATTCCGGCAGCTTGCGTGAAATTGCGTGGAACGCAAACGTACATGCCTCGCATTGAATGAATTATCATACCCATCGGCGAGCCGGAATGCCAGATTCCTTCGAGGCGGTGACCACGAGTAGTGATGATGGCGGGAGCTTGCTGAAGGTTGTTGCTGCGGTAGCGAACGGTAGCGAGGTCGTCGGCTAACGGTTCGATGGCAAAAATGAGATAGTCGAGGTATTGAATTTCCGCCACCGGGCGCAAGCCCCGCATTGCCATACCGATTGCCTGACCTGCAATTGTCCACTCACGAATGCCGGTGTCGAAAACACGCTCCTCGCCATATTTTTCCTGCATGCCCATCAGCGTTTGGTTCACGCCGCCGATTTTGCCGACGTCTTCGCCGAAGACGAACAGGTTCGGATGCTTCGCAAGGGACTTGTCCCAAAAAATATTCAGCAGTTCGAAGCCATTTTTAACCGGCGAATCCGCCGAAAACCTGGGCGCAATCACCGGCACGTTCACTGCTGCGTATTTGCTGCTACTATATAAATGTGTGTGGTAACGTTTGTGCGCCAGGTTTTTGGAGCGGGCGAGAAAATCCTCCAGTTCTTCCTGAACCGGCGAGGGCTGGTTTTGGAGGGTGAAATAAAGCTGCCGGGCGTTTTTCACCAGTTCAGCGTAAAGCGGGCTGATGAAATCGGTGAATTCTTTGCGCAGTGTCGCCACTTCATCCTGACGTATGCCGCTGATTTTCAGGCGGTCGTAAATCGTTTCCAGCTTTTGCCGCTCTTGCCGGATGGGTGCGGTGTAATTTTCCCAAGCCCGTTCTTTGCACTCCCGCACGTATTTTTTTGCCCGGGTTTGAATGGATTCGACTTCTTCGGCGGTCGCCAGCCCTGCCTCCACCATCCAATTGCCCATCACTTTAATGCAGTCAAATTCCCGCTCCCACTCCAACCGTTCGTGCGATTTGTAGCGCTCGTGCGAGCCGGAAGTCGAGTGCCCAAGCTGCTGGGTGACCTCCTGGACATGAATCAGCGCAGGCACGTGAGACAGGCGGACGTTCTCGGCGGCTTTTTCGTAGAGATTGCAAAGCCCAGGGTAGTTCCAGCATTTTTCAGTGTAAATCTCAAAACCCTGCCCCTCGTCGTCCACCCGAAAACCTTCCAGAACGGCGGAGATGCTGCCTTTCGTCGTTTGATATTTGGTAGGGACAGAGATGCCAAAGCCATCGTCCCAAACTGAAATCAACATTGGGATACGCTGCACCCCGGCGGCGTTCAAGGATTCCCAAAACACCCCTTCCGAAGTGCTGGCGTCGCCGATGGTGACAAAACAAACTTCATTTCCATTGTCGGAAAACCCGGTGGACTCGGCAAGCTGGTTGCTCTCCCGGTATTTTTTCGAGGCGAGTGCAAGCCCGACCGCCCTTGCCATTTGCCCGCCGGTGCTGGAGATGTCGGCGGAGATGTTGAAAAGCCCTCGGTGGTTGAGCCATTCGCCGTCTTCATCCATGAGCGGCGTGGCAAAATGAGCATTCATTTGGCGACCGCCCGACCAAGGGTCGTTCTCGGTATCGGCATAGAGTTGAGCGAAAAACTCCTCGACCGTAGCCAAGCCGAGGGCAAACATAAAGGTCTGGTCACGATAGTAGCCAGAGCGCCAGTCGCCCTTTTTGAACGAGCGAGCCATGGCAACCTGCGGCACTTCCTTGCCGTCGCCGACGATGCCGAATTTGGCTTTGCCAGTTAAAACTTCCCGCCGGGCGAGGGTGCTTGCTTCGCGGCTGACGCAGCAAATCCAAAAATCTCTCAGCACCTCATTTTTGTAGGTTTCGTCCTGGCTGGCAGCTTCAGTTTCGAGGATGTCCGCGATAGGAGTTTCAATCATGAGCATTGGTTTGGCAATAATTTGATTAGGCAATGAATCTGAGCCTTTGGGAAACAAGGGGCAATGAATTGCTTTTTTTACAAAACAATATTTCAAACATGTGGTTAATCCGGCGGCAAAATTAGAGAGAAATTTGGGGAACGCCGGAAGGGAGATTTTTGTCAGCGAGCAGAAAAATGGCAGATACCGGGCTTGAAGGTTTTTCCAAAATTTATTTCTGGCTTGCCTGAATTTGAGCGGAAGAAATCCTGCCGGAACGACGAGCAGACGTTTAACAACTCGTTTAGCAAAAAAAGAAAATCGTTAGCGGTTGCCGATGGGATTGCTTCTACTTTTGCCCCCGTCAACAGTTAGAGTTGATGAAGTTGATGAGGTTAATCAGGTTGATTTCTCAGGAAAATCAACCTGATTAACCTCATCAACTTCATCAACTCCACTTGATTCACTAACTACTAACCACTAATTCAAAAGATGAAAAAATTACTTTCTGTCCTTGCAGTCGTGGCGCTTTTTGCCGCCGTTTCCTTCGCTCAGGATGGTCCGAAAGTCAAATGGGACCAGACTGAAATCAACTATGGCGACATTCAGCAAGATTCTGACCCGCTGCGTGTTTTCACTTTCAAAAACGTTGGCAATGCGCCGTTGCTCATCAGCAATGCCAAAGGTTCCTGCGGTTGCACCGTGCCGAAGTATCCCACCGAAGCGATTGCACCGGGTGCCACCGGCAAAATCGAGGTGCGCTACGACACGAAGCGTGTAGGTCCTTTCCAAAAAACGGTGACCATCACCACCAACGAAGCTGAAGCCACGCACACGTTGACCATTAAAGGTAAGGTGAACGCCAAGCCGACGGAGGAAAGCGTCCCGGCAAGCCAGGGCGGTTTCAACAATGGCGGCAAGTAATTGACTGCCAGCCACTTCAAGAAAAAAGCCCTCAGACGCAAGTCTGAGGGCTTTTTTGTTTTTTTGCCCGATGTTGAACTAAGATGACCGGGATAGGGAAGAATTTTCAGGATGAATGCCATCCTAAAAATCCTTCCCTATCCCGGTCATCTTAGTTCAAAAAACAAACGCCATGTTCCTTCGCATCGCTCACCTGGGGCAAAATAAATGGTGGCAATACCTGCTCACCGTCGTTTTGGTTTTCGTCGCCACTTTGCTCGGTCAAATTCCCTTGCTCATCGGCATCTTTTATAGCGCCGCCGCCAACGGCATCAGCGAGGAAGAAATCAACGAGCTTGCCACCAACCTCGACTTCACATCCATTCCAATTGAACAGAACCTGCTGATTTTCTTGATGTTGATGCCCTTCGTTTTTGGGCTTGCGGCGCTTTGGCTTTCCGTCACTGCCATTCACCGGCGGCCCTTCAAGACGTTAATCACGCCTGTTTCGAGGTTGAATTGGCAGAAAATCTTCTTCGCATTTGCCCTTTGGTTTGTCATGTCAGCAATCACAGAACTGATTTTTTACGCCATCGAACCAGCGAATTACCACCTGCAATTTCAACCGGAAAAGTTCTTCGTTTTGATGCTCATCTCGTTGATAATCTTGCCTTTGCAGACTTCTTTCGAGGAATTGATGTTCCGGGGTTACCTGCTGCAAGGCATCAGCCTCATCGCTCCGTTTCGCTGGATTCCATTGCTTTTGACCTCGGTAGCTTTTGGCTTGCTGCATATTTGGAACCCGGAGGTGGCAGCGTTCGGGACGGAAATAACGATGGCATATTACATCGGCACGGGTCTGTTTCTGGGCTTTTTGACTTTGATGGACGACAGCCTGGAACTGGCGCTCGGCATCCATGCGGCGACCAATATTTACAGTGCGCTGTTCGTTACTTTCGACGATTCGGCGCTGCAAACGGCGGCGCTTTTTCGAACGGAAAGCGTTGAAATGAAGTGGATGCTGCCGGCGTTTTTGGTGGGCGCTGCTATTTTTACCTACGTCGTAGCCAAAAAATATGGCTGGCAGGATTGGTCGAAATGGCATGGCAAAATTGAGCGCCCCGGCTTGCCGATTGCAGCAAAATCGCCTTTCGGCGCACCTGAAATTTTAGACGCAGAAAACGAAGGGGTTTGATTTTCAAGCCTTTCCGAATAATTTTGAACCTCAATTTTTCACCCAATCCATTTACCATGAAGCAACTGACATTGTTTTCTTTTCTCTTAGTCGCCCTTCTTTTCAATGCTTGTAAGGACGATGACCAGCCTCATAACGACTGTTTCACCGAGCCGAACCGCATCGGGCTGAACCTGACCATCCTCGAAGGTCCGACTATCTCCTTGCCAGCTAAAATTTCCGTCTTTTTCAAAGTCCAGGACGACAACGGCAACCCGGTGGGCTTCCTGACGGAAGAAAATTTCCTGATTTATGAAAAGGGGCTGAACGACGCCTGCCCCCGCATCATCTCGGAGTTCGAGGCGAAGCGCAAGATTTCCGCCAAGGAACAAGTCTTCAGTCATACGACTGTACTGGTGCTCGACTTGAGCGGCAGCGTGCTCGAAACATCGCTTACGCAATTGCAGCAAGCCGCCGTTACCTTCATTGACGAGGTAATTGACACGGCGGATGCCAGCAAAAAAATGGGCATCTGGTGGTTCGATGGCGCCGACACATTGCACCAACTCGTTGCGCCAACCGCTGACCCATTCGTGCTGAAAGCTGGCATCAATTCCATCATTCCCGGCATGAGCACGGATAACTCGACCGACTTGTACGGCGCAGTTATCAAAGCGGCAGCTGAAGCAAAGGACATCCTGACTGAGTTTCAGGCGCAAGACATCGCCTCCGCCGCTTCGGTCGTGATTTTCACCGACGGGCGTGACCGGGCGAACCGCTACCTGCGTCAGGATGCCATCAACGCCGTCAATTCTTCCCCGCAAGACATCACGTTTTTCACCATCGGGGTCGGCAACGAAATCGAAGTGAGCGACCTGACGGCTATCGGTCGGAACGGCTTCGCCCAAGCTGCAACGGTGACGCAACTGAGCAGTATTTTCAAGCAAGTCGCCACGCTGGTCGCCAACGAAGCCAACAGTTATTACCTGTTTGAATATTGCAGCCCAATCCGCAGCGGCACGAGCAACACGCTGGTCATCGAAGTTTTCGAAGGAAACTCGACGGGCTACATCGAGAAGATTTTCGATGCGACGGGCTTTACCGGCGGCTGCCAGTTGTAGCTTTTTTCAGCTTTGACAAAAAAATAGCGGCGGCGCAGGTATCTGCGCCGCCGCTATTTTTTTTGTAACCTGGCAAAGCAACTTGGGGTCTCACCGGCTGTCCTTCGGCACGTAACTTTGAATCAGGATGGATAGGATTTTCAGGATTGTAGGATTTGGACGCACGTCTAAATCCTACAATCCTGAAAATCCTATCCATCCTGATTCAAAAAATTCAATCGAAATGAAACTCAATCTTCTTGCATTAGCGCTCATTGCCAACTTCCTCGTTTCCTGCGTTGGCAATTCACAAAACTGGGGTCCCGGCATCAGCGGACAAGGCCCGAAAGTGACTAAAACCCTTGACCTGTCTGCATTTGAAAGCGTCGGGCTTTCCATTTCTGCTGACGTTTACCTGCGTCAAGGCAGCACCCAATCCGTGAAAATCGAAGCCCAACAAAACATCATTGACAACCTGGTGAAGAACGTCGAAAATGGAAAATGGAAAATCAAGTTCGACAAAAACGTGCGGGAGCATGAAGGCGTCAAAATCTGGATTACCGTTCCGACGCTGAAAGATGTTGCGGTCAGCGGCTCTGGCGACATCATTGGTGAAAGCCCGTTCAAAAATCTCGGCGACATCCACCTCGCCATCAGCGGTTCCGGTAGCATCCAACTCGACGCCGATTCAAAGTCCCTCGGAGCGGCAGTGAGCGGCTCCGGCGATATGAAATTGGCAGGCGCAACTGGCGGTTTCGAAATCGCCATCAGCGGCTCAGGCAATATTGAATCGTTCGATTTGTCTTCAAAAACCTGCGAGGTGAGTATTGCAGGTAGCGGCGACGCCTCTGTCAATGCAAGTGAATCACTTCAGGTTTCTATCGCTGGCAGCGGCGACGTTTTTTACAAAGGCTCACCCAAAGTGCAGTCCAAAATTTCCGGCTCCGGCGACGTGGTCGCGAAGTAATTAAATGAGTGATTCGGAGGCTCTTTTGAAGACTTTGCCGGGAAGCCCAAACAGAATTAATAGTCCAAATTTTTCATACTAATTCTTTTGAGAGTGTGAAGCCACTGCCAATGAGCGGTGGTTTTTTTATTTGCACAAGCCGCTGATTCAGAAAGGCTTGAGTTTTTCTAAT
>CAZHLB010000209.1:0-9644 GCA_964533005.1 uncultured Saprospiraceae bacterium | reverse complement strand
ACTACGAAAAAGCCAACTCTCAAAATACAAAATTTAAGAAAACTTAAATTACAATGTAGTAATTGGCTTTTGGAAATTGAACCAAAATACTGACCATCGGATGGAATATCTCGTGTACAAAAATGACCGTTCTCCAGTAGCAGTCGTGGAGTTTCACAAAACGCATTTCCGGTTGAAGGTCAAGACCTTGTTCGACAACGAGGAGCGAGAGCGGGATTTCAATGGACCACTCGACCCGGTCGCACTGCAAAATGAAATTGCTTACTTGGTCGAATATGGCTACTTGTAGCCGTATCGGGAGGGGCATTATCCAACTAAACAACAAATTGTAATTGTATGAAAAAACGTTTTACTACGCTATTCTTTTTTGTTTCGTTTTTGGTCGCCCAGGCTCAGACCTGGGTTCAAAAATCGGATTTTCCGGGCGGCGGCAGAACTGGCGCAGCCAGCTTTGCCATTGGCAATACAGCTTACGTCGGATTGGGTGCAATGGGCAGCAACTATTTTAAAGATTTCTGGAAATACGAAGCAGGCACGGATACCTGGACGCAAGTAGCAGACTTTCCTGGCGCTTCAAGGTCAGCGGTGGTTGCTTTTGTTTTGAACGGCAAAGGGTATGTTGGCTTGGGAGAGGTTGTATCCGGCACGTTCAGTTATTTCGCCGATTTTTACGAGTATAATCCTTCGACCGATACCTGGACGCAAATGCCGGATTTCACAGGCGGTGCAAGGTCGAGAGCGGTAGCCTTTGTAATTGGCGGCAATGCTTACGTTGGTTCAGGAAAAGGTTCCGGCAGCGAAGCCAAGGACTTTTTCAAGTTTGATGGTACTTCCTGGAGCGCCGCTGCTTCATTAAGCGATGCCAAAGCCAGAACAGATGCAGCTGCTTTTGCCATCAATGGCAAAGGCTACATTTCCGGTGGAGTTAAGGGCGTCAATGGATTCACCGATATGATGCAATACGACCCGGTTGCCAATGCGTGGACGGAAAAAATCTTTGCCGATGCCAACCTATCGTTTCAGCGGGCGGCGGCATTTGCCGTAAATGGCAAGGGATATATTTTTTATGGCAACAAGAAAATCGTCAGCCAATATGACCCACAAACGAATGGCGTAACTAACCTGGGCGACTTGCTTGGAAACCTGGGCGTTTACCGCCGTGCGCCCATAGCGTTTATCACCAACGACAAAGCGTACGTGGGAATGGGTTGCGCTGCCACCTCCGGTTTGTCCTGCACGGAAAAGATGGATTTGTGGCAATGGAGCGATTTGGTGGAGGCGAAAGAAACGGTTGAGCCATTCCTGGTTAAAGTAAAACCAACGCTTGTAACAAATGCGTTTCGGCTTGAAAGTAACCACCCCCTGCCAGCCACGAATAAGTTGTATTTGTTCAGCTATGCCGGTCAAAAATTGGCAAGTTGGACAAATATCACAAGCGGTCAGTCCTTTGACGTGTATGGTTTGGAACCCGGATATTATCACCTTCAATTGAAAGCTGGCGAGAAAACCTTTACTGAAAAAATTATAAAACAGTAATCTTAGCCATATTCTATTTCAATGCTTGGTCTGTGGAGTTGAGGCAGTTATGAAATGATAACGGCAATTCCACAAATCAAACTTTCACTTTTAAATTCATGTCCAATGAAACCGTTGCCACTCCGGCTGACGGGCATCGTGTCATGCCTGTTGGCGTTCCAATTTATTGCAATTGCCCAAAGCTATATGCCGGATTCTTTGATAATCCATGCGAAGGCATTTTATGACGTAACTCGAAATACCGTAGTAATTCGGTGGGTTCCGGCGGACTATGAAACCTGGAAATGGGGAAATGAACATGGATACAGGCTTGAAAGGAGAACCGTAAAAAAGGGAGGTGGCGAATTGCCCGTTGGAGAGCAACTGAACAGTAAAGTAGTGCTGGCTGAAGCGTTATTTCCTTTGAGTGAATCAGAATGGGAGCCAATGTCGGAAAACGATGAAATGGCAGGCGTTGCAGCGGGGTTGATTCATGGAGATAGCCTGGAGATAATCAATTACGATTCCCTAAGTTTTACAGACGTTGCGAACCTGAATGCGGAGAGGGAAAATAGGTATGGCTTTAGTTTGTTCGCAGCCGATAATTCATTGCCGGTTGCGATTGGGATGGGTCTGGGTTTTGAAGACAATACGGTCGATGAAAATAATGAATACTTTTACAGTATTGAATTTTCCGGAGAACCTCTGGCTCCGGAAATCGTGCTGAAAAAAGGAAAAGTTAGCATCCTTATCGAACATGATACGCCCCCGCTGCCTCCACCTGCCAATCTGGAAGTCATGCCAGGAGATAAGACGGTAGTGTTAACCTGGGACAAGAAAGAACTGGACGAACATTACACCAGCTATTGTGTGGAAAAATCCGAAGACGGAGGAGCATCGTTTCAGCCAGCCCACGATTTGCCGCTGGTGTTTTCCACTTCCTTTGACGCCAATCCTGAGTTCATGCAATTCTATGACTCTCTTGAGCAAAATGCCACTTTGTACGTATATCGTGTCAAGGGAAAAACACCTTTCGGCATTATGGGTCCCTACTCGGATACCATTCAAGTTTATGGCATTCATTCGCCTTTGAATGCCAATGTGGTAATAAAACAAGTCAAGGATGCTCCAACTGACGGACATCTTAAAGTTACCTGGGATTTTCCGGCGAATATGCAGAGCCAGATTTCAGGTTTCGATATTTGCCGGGCGAAAACGGCAGATGGGAATTTCGTCAAATTAAATACAAATCCGCTGCCGGTGGCAGCTCGTGAATTTATTGACGTTAATCCTGAAATCGTCAACTACTACAAAGTACAAGCAAGAGACCTGAACGACTACGTGCTCTCGTCTAATGCGATTTTGGGTCAGCCAAAGGATACCATTCCGCCTATCGCACCAACAGGGCTTTTAGGAATATGTGATAAAAGTGGCAGAGTTACCATCCGTTGGGCAAAAAACACTGAAGACGACCTCATGGGCTATCGAGTGTTCATGTCCAATAACCCTGTAGCTGATTTTGCGCAAGTGACCGGCGCTTATGTTACGGACACTGCATTTCAATACACTATCAATTTAAACACATTGAGCGATTCGATATTTTTTGCCGTCAAAGCCCTCGACTTCCGGCAAAATACTTCTGCGCTTTCCGCATCCTGCACGGTCATTCGCCCCGACATTATTCCTCCTGCGCCTCCTTCTATTACAAATGTTACTGCTGAACCAAATAAGGTTCATTTCACCTGGGCATACAGTAGTAGCAACGACGTTGTGCTTTATCAGTTTCAGCGGAAAGTTAACGGCAAACCGGGTTGGGCCACGATTCTTTCCTTCGACCCTGGCAGCCATATTCTGAACTTCACCGACACGACGGCTTCCTACAAATCTTGGTGGGATTACCGCCTGCTGGCAAAAGATGAAGCCGATAATGTTGCCAGTTCAAAAGTTGTAAAAGCCAAGCCGGTGGACAACGGGATACGTGACTCCGTTCAGAATTTCACGGGTCAACTGCTTCAAATTCCCCACTCACTGGTTTTGTTGCAATGGGATTATATGAAAGACCCGGACTTGATTGGGTTCCAGATTTACCGGGGCATAGACACCAGCCAAATGCGCAGCTACAAGTTTCTGACCGTTCAGCAAGCAAAAAGCGGGTGGATTGACGTTGGCGGCAATCCTGGTTTGCAGTATGGTTTCGTGGACAATGATTTGGATTTTCAGATTCCAAAGCAGACCATTTACACAATGGCAAACCTGGGAACCAACACAGGCGGTAATCCCAGCAGTGGAAACAACGTATATTCGATTAATCCGAACCAAACTACGCTTGTCAATCATCACATTTTGCACTACCAGGTGATGGCAAAGTTTGCCAATGGGGCTTCGTCGCCTTTGACGCACGTAGTGGTGATACAGTTGTGAAAAAAGGGATGTGAAAAAATCAATTCGTGGGTAGTGTAATATACGGAAGAAGAAATTTTGAAAAATTTTCTTGAAACATCAACATTGCCCACGAATTGATAATGCCTCCATGCATCTATGAGAAATGTTGTCAAAATCAACAATCGATATAAATTTCTACTAAAATGAAAAAGATATTAGTCATCCTATTAATTTTCACCTACGCCGTTTGTTCAGTCAAATCTCAGAATTACGTCACACTCATAAATGCCACGAATCTCGAATTGACATCCGAGCAATTCGATAGCCTAAATTACGCTGCTCAAAAAGCAATCGAAAATCTCCCGTCTGCCGACCAGCCTCTGTTTAAATTTTACGAAGCAGGATTGTATGTACACAGTCCCTCGACAGCAGGAGGTATTCCTCATGTTTGGATTCAAGCCATTGATGACGTTGAGAACGACCCAGCCAGCGACTATTATCTGCTTTTAGGAAGAGAAAGCAACAGTGAAAAGGTGCACTATCGCATAAGGGCAAAGTTGAAGCTGCCTTACTCGTCTGAATACAACTGCTTGAGCGAAGAAGAAAGAAACAATCTGGAAAAATACATTGAACAAGTTGCTAACGACAATCTCCATTTGGGATACGCCCATGCTGAAATTGCAGCCCTTGAATTGCTCAGGGATTATTTTTACAAGATTGTCACATGTGATTGCCTAAATCTTGCCGTCGGCTGCGACCTGTTTATAGGTTTTAATTATTTGGATGTAGAATTGCGAGGCTTGGGATTTCGGAAAATGCAAATTCAGTTGGGAGGAGTTTCGCCTTGGAACAGCGGAACTCAAGGGATATTCGACTACGCAGGCAAGAATGTAATTATTGAAGGAGTAGAGTACAACATTCCTGAACAAGTTGCTGAAGGGAAAGCTATTATTGAAGCTAGTTCACAACAATTGCCGGATACCACTATTAGTACTTCTATTTCAGGAGAGGTTTATATTCTTGATAATGCAAGTTTTAATAATGGTGAATGGGAGAATGCTAAATCAAGAGGTGGTGATGTGGACTATGTTGAGTATTGGATTGTTTTAACAGATAATAGTGGACAATCCTTTTTATACTCCAGATTTACTATTGGGGAATTGCTGCCTGTTACTTTGCAAGGTGAAGGATTTGATGAGAGTAGAGGTTTTGTGCCATTAAGTCCTTGGGGGCTTGCTTTGAAAGCATTAGGAAATGCAGCTTTAGATGCTGTAATTCAAGCTACAATTACCAGAATTATAGACCCTAAAGCAAAAGATTGGACATATGCCTGGAGTCAGGTGAGTTATTTAGGGGCAGCTTGGGAAGGCTTATCTAGTCTCTTACCATGGAAAAAAGATTTGACCGCTACATTAATCAGGACAGCGGCGAGTGCGTTTGCAGTAGTCTTAGATAATGCAATTAGTCAACCAAATTATACTGTTTCTGACGGCATAAAAGATTTTGTTGTTGGTTGTGCATCAAGCTGGTTAACACAATTGATTCTGCATCCAAAAGTGACACAGAAACTTGGCATCGGCGATATTGCGAACCAAGTATTTAAAAATGGTCTTGATAGAATTTATTTTAGTCAAAATGCAGTTTCTGGGTATCTAAAAAAGGTTATTTTTCACGCTTCTAAACTATGGGATAATTATTTTGTTGGAGTTGTGCAATCCACAAAGTATATCGAGCAAAATTCTTTAATCACAGGAGTTAAAAAGATAGATTTGATGGGTGGGAAAAAATCGCAATTAGGTGGTGATTTTGTCAATGTAGACTTTTCTAACCAAATAGAGAAAGGAGTTAAAGGGGATGCAACAAAACTTGGTAAATTCATTCCCGCAAATTCAATAGATGAGATTGTTTGCAACAACCCTTATTTAGTATCGGGAACCGCTGCTGATTACATAAAGGAAGTGGCAAAAGTCTTGAAATCAGGCAAGAAAATTTATCTAAATGGGACAATGAGCAATCCATTCTACAACAAAGTTACACAAACCATGGCAAGCCAACATGGTTTTATAGTTAAATCTTTCCAAGTACCTCTATTGCAACAGTTTAAAAACTTGAGTTTTTTTAAAACAAATGGTGAGCCCATTGGAATTGAATTCATGCGCACAACTGTACTTGAAAAATTGTAATCAGAATGGAAAAGATACTAAACTTTAATACAGAAGTGATTGCTTTATTTGACCTCACTCTTTTAGGTCAGGAAACATACATCTGTATCGGCAAGTCGGCTTTTTTATTATTACCTTATTACAGGCTAGGGCATTATGATGACCAAATTGGCATGTCCCATGTTTATGAAACAGGATATCTTGTTTTCGAAAAAGTGTCTTCGTATAAGGTAGAGATAATCCCTCACAAAGACGGCATAATTGAATACGATGATAAAATTGCTTATGAGATGATATTTTCTGTCGGTAGAGGAGTGAAAACTATTCTAATGGAAGATTTAGGATGTAGACCTACAGGACTTGTTTCTTACTCATTGGAGGTGTTTTGCCAATCTGTAGTACTGTTATATAATGCTATCTCAAAGGATTGTTTACCCACAAAATATTCTGATGTTGTTCGTGATGAAAACACAATGAATTTTCTATTGAATCCTAATTTAATTGAATCCTACAAAATGATACTTTCTGAATAAAGAATGCCTGTGTTGTAATATTTCCTTGCTGGTCGGATGATTCCATTCTGCAATTAAACTCGCCCTCCGCTAATGCCGGTTTGCAATTAGCACAAAGCTTGAAACCCCCGTCTGTTCAAACCAGGTACAGCAGCGTACCAATTTTTTTTTCTCTTCTTCACACTGCCTCAACAACATCGGCACAAATTTTGAAAATCCATCATTCATTTCACTGCCGAAAGGTTCTTTTGCATCAACAGCCAGCCAGTAAAACATTTCTCTGAGAAACTTCTGATTGGTTCGGTTATCCATTGGAAAAGAGCCTTCAAGCCATAATTCTAATCAACATGAAATCCCTCCACGAGAACGCCCTCGACCGTGCTGACAACAGCATCGCTTTTTACAAGAACAATCAGGCTGAAATTGACCCGGTCAAAGTGCTGAAAGACGGTTATTTCAGTTTGGAAGAGCTGTATTTGCTCATCACCGGCAAGCGCCCCTCTGGCGACATGAAAACCAACAAGTTCACCGAACAAAAGAACAGCCTGGTGCGAGAGGCTTCTAAAGTTGCCATAACCTGCGCCCGTCCTTTGCTCGCTTACGCCAGGAAAGAGGGGCTGACGGAAATCCTTTCCCTCGTGCCCGCCGCCCGCACGGATTATTACCAAAATCGAAAAAAGAAGATTGTCAGCAATTACGAATCGCTGCGGCAACAATACGCCCTTGCATTGCCGAATATGAAGGATTACAATGCTTCCCAAACTCAGCTTGACCTGCTCGACCAAACGCTGGCAGAGGTGAAAGCCGCCCTGTCGAAGCCGGTTGCCATTCGCAGTTCCCGCAAACTGACCAATCAGGAAATTGAGGATGCGGTACAGAAGATGAACCTCTTGTACCGGGATGTGCTTCAGCCGAATATGGATGGGTTTGTTATTTCAAAACCGGAACTTTACAAAACCTGGGTGCAAGCCAGCAAAGTGATTAACACGGCAGCTTCCCGGTCTTCCAATGGGGTTGCTGCCAGTGCCGTACAGTTAAAGATTGATAATAATCCGGTTACAGACCGTGAAAATGCTCCTAACGTTGCGACTGAAAAAAATGTGGCGTCATCTGATGGCAAAGAAGATGTGAATTCCCCGACCGGGAACGGCACAGCGGAGCAAGGCGCTTAAGCGCAAATGAAATATAATAAAGATGTGAAGGCAAAAGCAAGGTGTACCTGCTTTTGCCTTTTTCTTTTGACAGAGGCATTATTAAAGCCGTTTGTTTTTTCTAAAACTGTCTATGGATTTTCCAAAACGCTGCTCTCCCATCGAAATCTGTCTTGACAAATTCCCCCAGATGCGTTGAGGTTTTCATTTTCCTTTTCCAGTTTTCAAATTAACAAAGACAGATTGGTGCACCTTCCCAATCGTTAATATCCTTGACCATCGTTTCTATTCTGGTTCAAAATTTTCTCCGTGAAAAGACTCGTCAGTTGTGAAGTGCAAAAAAAATTCCCTCGTACCTTTCGCCCTCAACAAACTCATTTATTCACTGACAATTCCGAAAAGCAATGCGAAACGCTGTTTTACCCTCGTGCTTCTTTTTCTTCCTGCTTTTTTCCCAATGCAATAGCTCGAAAACCCTCACCGGCGAGGTCAATTACCTGACCGATTCCGAGCTTGGAACGGTGTTGGTTTCTGCCGCAGGCTACGGCGCTTCCAAGTCGCAGGCGGTTTCCAACGCAGAGACGAATGCATTCAACACGTTGATTTTCAATGGCATTCCCGGCTCGCAGTATCGCCTGCCCATGGTGGAAGCCTCGGAAAAAGGCAAACACAAAACCTATTTTTACCGCCTGCTCGACGAGCAAGGCTACAAATCCTTCCTCATGCTTTCCGAGCCGCAAACGGCATTTTCCGGCGGGCGGAAGAATCAAAAAAACATCCTGGTCAAAGTCAAAATCAACGTGGACGGCCTGCGCCGGGACATGGAACAGGCGCAGGTCGTGCGGAAATTCGGGCTTTGATTTTTAAGGTTGATGAGGGTTGATGGGGTTGATAAAGGTTGATGCCCATCAACCTTTATCAACCCCATCAACCCTCATCAACATCTAATTATTTATGAGCCAAAAACTTTTCATTCTGCTTTTCCTCCTGGCTGCCCGGCTGGTAGCTTTTGCGCAAGAAACTGCCTCCCCGCCAGCCGCTCGCAATATCCAGCCCTCCATCATGGTCATCCCCTTCGTGCGGGAAGACCAGGACATGCGCAACGTGTTAGAAGCTGACGTCAACCTCCGGGTGGCGGTGACGAAAATGAAAGAAGGCTTCGACAACCGGGGCTTTTCGACGGTGGATTTTCGAGCGAAAGTGCAGCAGTTGAGCAACGACAAAGCCATGGAATTGGCGAACCAATCTTCGCTCAAACAGGAAATCATCGAGCTTTCCGGCGCTGACATTTACGTGGAAACGGAAGCCAAAGTCAACCGCACGGGCAGCGGCAACAACGTCACCGTAATTGTCACGGCTTACGATGCTTACTCTGGCTTGTCGCTGGCGAACAAGGTGGAAAACTCGCCCAAATTTTACACCGAAGATTTCAGCAAGCTGACTGAGAAAGCAGTCGAAGGGCTGGTCGAAGATTTCCTGAACACCCTGCAAATGAAGTTCGATGAAATCGTCAAAAACGGTCGCATCGCTTCGCTGAACGTCACCTTCGCCGAGTCGGCGGCTACCGACATGGACACCGAGGTTGGCGACACCGGCAAGATGTTTTCGGAACTGATGGAGGACTGGCTGGAAAAAAACACCTACCAAAGCTATTTCCATCTGCAAGGCGTCACCGCTACGAAGATGATGGTGGATGAAATGCGCCTGCCTTTTCAGGATGCCGAAGGCAAAAATTACCGCCCCACCAAATTTGCCGCCGAACTGCGCAACTACCTGAAAACCTTGGGCTTCGACAGCACGAGGGACGTGCAGGGGAGCAAGATTTTTATTACTGTCAATTAAATTTCCAATAGCTGCTCACCTCACTTTTTTGATTGACGATTGATGATTACATGATTACATGATTGTTGATGGAATGGAGG
>CAZHLB010000208.1:8210-9647 GCA_964533005.1 uncultured Saprospiraceae bacterium | reverse complement strand
CATTGACTCACACCTACGCTATTCGCCAGAGGCGAACTTTCACGACTCGCCGGAAGAAACTTTTTACCACTACCGCTCCGATGGAAATTTTGCCGCCGCCGTGCATTTATGCACCGGGGTGGGGGAGTGCCGGAAATTGAGCGGCGGCACGATGTGCCCCAGTTTCAAAGCCACTTTGGATGAAGAGCATTCGACACGTGGCAGGGCAAATGCGCTGCGCCTGGCGATGATGGGGCAGTTGAATGGCGAAGGATTAGCCAGCCGCCGCCTGCTCGAAACCCTTGATTTATGTCTGTCTTGCAAAGCGTGCAAAAGCGAGTGCCCCAGCAACGTGGACATGGCGAGGCTGAAAAGCGAGGTGCTGCAAAAGCATTACGATGCGCATGGAATTGGGCTGAGGGAGCGATTGGTGCGAGATTCTGCAAGCATGGCGGCAAGATTTTCCGGCAGCCTTGCGCCGGTGCTGAATGCCATGCAGCGCACACCTTTATTTAAATACGTGTTGGAAAAAATGGTCGGCGTTTCTGCGAAGCGAGCCTTGCCGTCGTATGCGAGGGTGCCTTTCCGAAAGTTTGAGACTTTCGGAAAGGTGGGTTCGCTAGGGGAAAATCAACCTTTCCGAAAGTCCAAAACTTTCGGAAAGGTGGCGCTCTTCGCTGACACCTACCTGAATTTTCACGAGCCAAACATTGGCAAATCTGCTTTGCACCTGCTTCAAAATTGCGGCTTAGAAGTCGCCGTCGCTGACGTGGGCTGCTGCCAGCGACCCAAAATCTCGCACGGCTTCCTTCGAGATGCCAAACGGGAAGGCGAAAAAACCGCCCGCCGTCTCGACGACCTCATCCGCCAAGGCTACGCAATCGTTGTTTGCGAGCCAAGCTGCGCCTCCGCCCTGACCGACGACCTGCCCGACTTGCTCGACGACGAGGCGCTCGGACGCCGCTTGCAGGAAAACGTTTTCCCGATTGAAGTTTTTCTTCAAAATGAACTGGCAGCCGGGCGGCTGGACTGCCAATTCACTTCGCCTGCCAGCAGCATTTTCATTCACGGCCACTGCCACCAAAAGGCGCTTTTTGGAACAAAAGCCATGAAAGATATCCTTGCCCGGGTTGAAAATTTGGAAATTCTGGAAGCCGACACCGGCTGTTGTGGCATGGCTGGCTCGTTTGGCTACGAAAAGGAACACGTGGAGATTTCAGAAAAGATTGGCGAGTTGGCGCTGTTTCCAGCCTTGCGAAAATTGAGCGGAGAGACATTGGTGGTGGCGAACGGCTTCAGTTGCAGGCATCAAATCAGCGATTTTTTGGGCAAAAAGGCAGTGCATTGGGTGGAGGCGATTGAAGTTGGTTTAGGAAGGTTTCGGGGGGGTTTTTAAGGTTTTTTGTGGGAATTTTAACGTCGAAACCGAACCCCACCCGGCCAGGGGTTTATTGATGG
>CAZHLB010000208.1:0-8200 GCA_964533005.1 uncultured Saprospiraceae bacterium | reverse complement strand
TTATCTTGTTTTATTTCCCTAAATAAAAATTTATAAACGCCCCGAAACCTTCCTAAGCTTTAACTACTGCATCAAAGTATCAAGCTGAAAACCCGCCTCCGCCTCCTGAATCTCAACCGTCCACCCTGCACTTTCCGCCATAAACTGCATCATTTGAAACAGGTCGTTGCGCTGCTCGGCAGCCGTTTTTGCCAGGTCGCTTTCCATCACTTTTTGCCGGATAAACTCTTTTGCGTTGGCATTTAGCTTATTGTAATCCTCGGTTGTGAAGGAGTTCAGCAAGCTTTCCTGCACGTCATAATATTCCAGGTCATGCTCGATGGAGAGGATTTCGGCGGGCGGCAAATCGCTGATAACGAAGACCTTCCGCTCCGGGTCAGGCGTGATGCGCATCTTTTCCAGGTCGTAGCCGACCGACACTTTTGCCTTCACTTTTATCAGCGCCTTCTTTTTCAAAAAGGAAAGGTCGTAGCCCCAATAGTCCTGATAATCATAGATTTCTGAAAAATAACCCTCCACCGTCACCAGCTTGGCGACCTTCTTAATTTGCTCCAGCAACACGGTGACATCCTCTTTTTCCACCTTTTCAGAGCGGAGAAAAAACCACCGGGTGATTAAAATGCCCAAGCCGAAAGTGAGCAACAGCGCAACGGCGAGCAGTATTTTTTTAAAGGGAAACTTTACCATGACGAACTTGAAACCTTGGAAGGAGAAAAATTTCGGGATGATTTTCAACACGGCATTTTTTGAAACACATAGTCACATAGAAAACATAGTTTTTTGAGTATCAGCAAACTATGTTTTCTATGTGACTATGTGTTGAAAAGAAAAGTGTGTTTTCAAATCGAAGTTGAAATTACGACGGCAGCCTGAACCTGCAAGTCACTTGCTCAACTTCGCCCGCAACGGGTGCCGCAAGCCTTTCCAACTCTTCAAAACAGCCTTCGCCGAGCCTACCGAAAGCGGTGATTCGATGATGAGCGGCACCTTGTTTTGGTCATCGGTGACCCACACGTGAACTTGTGCGCCGTCGGGAAAAACCGTTCCGGCAATCACCTCCGGCGAGAATTTCAGCGTGTTGAAATCGCCTTGTCCTTTCACGGTTTTGCTGGCTTCCTTGCCTTCATACTTCACCTGCAAGTTCCAAACTTCCTTGTCCACGAAGATTTTGACGGGGAAACTTTGTCCCGTTTTCTGCTGCGAAAAATCAATGTTCCGGGCGTAGTACAAAATGGAAACCATGTCGTGCATGCACCTTTCAACCTGGTATTGTTTGCGGGAGCGGATGTCGTCCTTCGCTTTGCCCCGGTCGTTGTAACAAATGCCCCGGCTTTGGTCAAACATCAGGTAATCGTAGAGCCGGTACTTGCCTTCCTTGATGTTGCGGATGGATTGGATGGGCAGCAGATTGTCCTTCATCACCCACGAATCGTAGTAGTCCCTGACTTTGAAAAACCAATCATAAGATTCGTAGGTCTCGCCGACCACTTGAAAATGGTACTGGTCGTCGTCGTCAATGACCCGGAAGGTGATTTCTGCGGCGGAAAGCCAGACGAAACCCCAGTTGTAATAAACCTTGTAGGTGAGTTCTTCGCCGGGGAGGAAGGCGACGTTTTTGGTGTTGCAAGGGTCGGGAAGGGCTGGGATTATGGCTGCCGGGTTTTCATTTTTCCAAAAAAACGAAAGAAGCAAGAAGGCAAGCAAGCCATTAACAATCAGCGGTTTAAGCAAAAAGAGAGATTTCATTGGGCAAAAAGCTGACAGGTGGAAAAGCGGTTTGTGGAGGGAAAAAAAATGAAATTTTTTTTCCCTCCAAAAACCGCTTTTCCACCTGTCAGCCTTGGTTCGGGAAGAATTTGGAGACGTTTGAAAGCACGATGCACACCAATCCAATCAACGCTGGCACGGCAATATTTATGAGAAAAAGCGAAAACGACGCCGCCAGGATGCCCACCTGGTCTTGGCTGAAAAATCCCCAGACAAACAGCGCAATCTCGCTCCTTGCCAGCAAGCCCATCACCGGTGGCAACGGGATGCTCGCCTGCACGAGGAAAATAGCGGCGATGCCAGCCATGCCAGGTAGCCAGGCAGCGGGGATTTCAAAAAATTGAAGCAAGAAAAAATACTGCGTAGAATAGGTCAGGTAGCGTAGAAAAGCAAAGCCGAGCGCACCGCCCAACTCACGAGCGGTGTAATTTTTCAAAACATCCAAGTGGCGCAGATATTTCCTGAATTTATCAATGTGCGGAATGCGCTTCGCCACCGGCACGAGCAGGTCAATGTTGAAAAAACCGAACAGCAGCAAGCTCACCAACAACAACCCCAAGCAAATTGCCATCGCAAGCACGTAGGGTTCCGGCTGCAAAAACCGCCAGGAAAAATAACCTGCACCCACCAGCCCAACAGACAACAGCACCAGCAATTGACTCATGCTTCCGACCATCGTTGCGACAACCGCTTTCCAGCCATGTTCCCGTTCTACAAAAAGCACCCGCCCGCCGTATTCGCCAACTCGGTTGGGCGTGAAAATGGCGATGGCGACCCCGGCGAGAATTGCCCGGTAGGTTTTCCAAAACCCGATGCTGGAAAAGCTGCGAATAAGCTGGCGGAATTTCAGCGCCTCGAAACCCAAATTCACCGGCGCAAGCAGCACAACGGCGACCAACCAAAGCAGGTTCGGAAATCGAAAATGCACCTGAAAGGAGCGGTAGATTTCATCAAGTTCCTGCTTGGCAAAAACTTGCCGATACAGCGCCCATGCCACCAAAACTGCAATCAGCAGCTTGACAGAAAAGGCAATCAGCTTTTTTTTAGCGATAAAAAAGGGGCTTTTCATTGCCCAAAGATGTCATCTGGGAAACAGCCTTTCGAGAGAAAAAAATGAAATTCTTTTTCTCTCGAAAAGGCTGTTTTCCAGATGACATCTTTTACTCCCTCAAATTTTACCTTGCCCGGCAATGGACAATCAACAATCATCAATCAACAATTCATCGCACCGCCTGCTTGGCGTTGACCCAGGCTCGAACGTGCTCGGCTTCGCCATCGTCGAGGTGGTGGGCAGGGATTTAAAATTGCTCGACCTCGGCGTCATCACCATGAGCCAGTACGACGACCAGCACGACAAACTGAAACGCATTTTCATTGAATTACAGGAAGTTATCGTGAAATACCATCCCAAGGAGATGGCTATCGAAGCGCCGTTTTTTGGCAAAAACGTTCAGTCCATGCTGAAACTCGGCAGGGCGCAGGGTGTCGCCATCGCCGCCGGCATCACGAGAGGTTTGGACATCACGGAGTACTCGCCGAAAAAAATCAAGCAAGCCATCACCGGGAACGGAAATGCCTCGAAGGAGCAGGTTGCTGCCATGCTCTGCCAAATCCTGCACGTCAAATTGGAGGAAAAAAAACACGACGCCACCGATGCACTTGCCACGGTGGTCTGCCACTTTTTTCAAACCAAAACCAACTTGGGAGGAGGGAAACAATTCAAGGATTGGTCAGGGTTTTTGAAGGAAAACCCACATCGGAAGGGATGAGGATTGAGGGATGAGGAATGAAAAAGCCTCGTTTGAATCATCAAACGAGGCTTTTTCATTCCTCATCCCTCATTCCTCATCCCTCAAAATTCTCTCGAATGGATGCGGCGATGGCTACCAATTCTTCCTGCGTGAAAGCCATTTTAGAGCCGGAGATGTCCATTTGCCGCTCGGTTTGGAAAGGAATCAAATGCACGTGAGCGTGCGGAACTTCCGTGCCGACGACCAAAACGCCGACCCGCTCGCAGGTGACGGTCGCTTCGATGGCTTTGGCAACTCGTTTTGCAAAGACCATCAGCCCGGCGAGCAACTCATCGTCGAGGTCGAAGAGGTAATCAATTTCTTTTTTGGGAACGACCAGCGTGTGCCCTTTGGCATTCGGGCGGATGTCGAGGAAAGCCAGGTAATCCGCTGATTCCGCCACTTTGTGGCAGGGGATTTCTCTGTTGATGATTCTGGTAAAAATGCTTGCCATTGCGAAAAGGCTTTGTGAAACGAAGTGGCTTTCAGGCAAAATTTTGAAAAAATTTTGCCTGAAAGCCACCTCTTTCCGAAGGCTTGTCATGCTGAAATGTCCAAAACTTCAAACTCAACTTGCCCTGCCGGGGTGCTGACTTGGGCGACATCGCCAATTTTTTTGCCGAGCAAACCTTTGCCGATGGGGCTTCCGATGGAAAGCTTCCTTTCTTTCAAACTCGCTTCCGTCTCGGAGACCAATTTGTAGGTTTCCTGCTTCCCGTTTTTCGTGTTTCGGATGGTAACGTTGGTCAACAAGCGCACCTCGGAAGTATCAACCGAACTGGAATCCATGATGCGAACGTGGGCGATGGATTTTTCCATTTCGTTGATTTTCATCTCCATCATGCCTTGCGCTTCTTTGGCGGCATGGTACTCTGCGTTTTCGGAGAGGTCGCCTTTTTCACGGGCTTCGGCGATGGCTTTTGCCATTTCTTGGCGACCAGTGGTTTTCAAATGGTCAAGCTCGGTTTTGACTTTATCGTAACCCTCTTGCGTGAGGTAGGTGATAGTGGACATGGTTGGAAATTTTTGTTGGAGGTCGAATTAGGATATTTAGGATGGTCAAGGATATTAAGGATTAAGACGGCTTTTCCGTCCTCATCCTTAATATCCTTGACCATCCTAAATATCCTAATTCAACCTGAAAAGCGTCAAAGCCCCTTTTCTCAAGAGCGTTGCCCTTGAAAAAAGAGGCGGCGGTTTCCGTGAAATTTTTTTTTTGGAAAAAGTCGCTGACTGGGCGTTGAAAACAGCAGGAATGGCGCTGTTTTCTGGTCGCTGCAATCCTTAAATGCTAAAAGGCAAGAACGTTTTCACCGCCAATTCGATGAAAACGTTCTTGCCTTTAGGTGGCGCAAATGTAGAATTTGGATGGAAAAACGGAAGCAAGTAGAAATGTCATTTCTTCAAGAAATGACATTTCTGCTGGTGTTCCGAATCTATTCCGCCCTTGCAATTCCGAACCATTTCAGTGTCCGCTCGCCCAAACCCGGCGCTTTCACGTGGACGAGAAAGATGCCGGATGCAACCTTGTTTCCTTTCTGGTTTCGCAAATCCCATTCGATGTCGGGCAGCGTTTGCCCATTTTCCGTTGGCATTTCGTTGCGGTCGAAGCGGCGGACGAAGCCGCCATACAGCGTGTAAATCGTGACCGTGCATTTGGGCGGCAGGTTGGTGATTTTCACGATGTCCGGTTGCTGGTCGGTTTCGTAGGCGGAATATGCCAGGTAGGGGTTGGGGACGAGGTTGATGGAGGCGAGGGGGTCTTGTTCTTCAGGATTTGGGCGGGGAATCACGGTGTAGGTTTTGACATTTCGTTTGCCCGCCCAAAAAGGATTTTGCTGCCCCAGAAAAGTTTCCGGGTCGAAAGGCTCGTACTCGTTGTGAGCGTAGGCGATTGCCATGAAGTAGTACTTGCGGTGGTTGAGCAAGCGTCGGTCGCTGCCGGTTGCGAAAAGGTCTTCCGTGATGACGATGGAGTCGGGAATGCCTTGGTCTTCGCCGTCCACCATGAGTTGAGGGACGTACATGAAATCATAATTGTAGGGTTGGATGGCTGCGCCGGGGTTCTCGATGCTTGTCCAGTCGTAAATTTTTCCGATGCCATTTTGAACGTCCGCCTCGGCGGCAATTCTTGCTTTGGTGGAATCGCCGAGGTCGGTGAAGGTCACGGTGGAGTATTTGAGTTGGTACAAAATGTAGCCTTCGAATTTGTAAATCTGGTCGCCAAAATCATCGCCAAGTACACATCTGCCGAGTTCTTCAAAAGCCTCATCCACGTTATTCGATGGTGGGTTGTTGGCAAAAGAGGCAATGAGTTTCCGGTCGCCTTCCGCCCAATTCACGTCGGGAGCATCGGGACCATCCGTAATTTCCAGACAGCCATCGAAGAGGCATTGCGCCAGGTCGCTTACATATTTCAACTTGCTGAGGTCGGGGCAGGGATAATCAAGATTGGGCGCCCAAACAGCACTGAAAATCAATTCGTTAATAGCGCCAGGTTTGAGCAGAAAGGGACCGGATGCTTGAATTGTCCTGTAGTCTGAATTAAAGTGCAGTTGCTCACTGCACATTGACCAACCTGCCGGGTTATTGGGTTCATCCACGAAAACATAGTTCAAAGCAGGCAAAACAGAGCCTGGGTTGTAGCCGTCACCGCCAGCCGTGTAGGGCGTTCTGTCTCTCCATCTGCCGGTGAGATAATTGTAATACTCGGCGCTCGATGACGGAGGCGTCATAGCCGGAGGCGGGTCATTTGCGCCAGAGCCACTATAATAAGTGAATGATGACATTCCCAATTCATTCCTGTATTCATCGAGAGAACCACGTATAAAATTAATGCCCAGCGCCGGAATGGTCGTGCCATAACCTGTACAATTCAATTCTCCATCGAAAGCATCACTGTTGTAAAAATAAGCCATGCTCCGGCTGGTGTCGCACCCGATGTAATCGTCTCTCCAGCAACCTAATTCAGCAGCTGTCCACAAAGCAAAATAAGTGCTGTCGATATCCTCCAAAGCCCTGTTTATCAGCTTGTACTTATAAAAAGTTGTGTAGTCGAGCGGGTCGTTTGTAGAGTAGGCGAAGGCTTCTGCTTGCACTTCCATGTGAATAGGGGTGGCGTGTGTCTGCCCATGCAGTGCGCCGCCACCTTCGTCGTTGAAAATCCAAAAAATTATCTGGTCGGGGAAATTGGTCGGAAACTCGCATGCCCTGGTTGTTACCATTGGGAAATCACCTCTCAACGGTTCGTAAAAACCATTTCCGTCGTTGTCCCAAAAATCAGCCAAGCCCTGGTCTGTGCCGGGCAAACCAAACTGATGAATTTCGAAAAAATGAGGATTCCCACGAGCGGGCCAGCCCTGAACGGCGAGGGGGATTTTATCAGCCGTGTAAACTGCGCCGCCTTCTTGTGATTCTTGGAACAGGCGTAAATGCTCACGTATGTCTGTTCCTTTCACCTCAAAAAACCTGTCCCAACGAGCGCAAACTTCTGCTGATGTGGTTCCAAATTCGCCTTCAAGTGGACCTGGGAAAAAGTCGCTTCGCCCAATTGCATTGCCATAAGTTTGACAAGCCAGCTTCAAATTTCCGCCAGGGTCGAGACCTCCCAACCAAATGGCGCTTGCTCCAGCCGCAGATACTTCCGGCGCTCCGCCAAGCGGCGAAGCTGGCACGACGTAAACCGGTGAGGAGGAGCGGTCCCACCACAAATCCCCGCCGGTGGTCAGGCGAGCACGAACCTTGTTGATGTTTAAATCTGCTTGGGCCTGCGCCGTGACACATGCCAGGCGGAAGGGGCGGCGAGGAGGATTGGCTATGGCAGTGTTTGCCAAAAAGCAAATTGCCAGCGCCAGCAAAAGCGAAGAATTCAAAGTGGTCATGGCGAATAGTTTTAGCTCAGTTTAAGGCAAAAAAATTGGGTTCACCAGCCGCACAAGCCGTGTGAACCCAACCTGAAAAAGAGAAAAATCAAAGATTGATGCGCACCGAGAAATTGTGCACACCATCGTAAATCTTAGTAGCCTGATAGGCATAATCCAACCCGATGCGAGGCGCATCTTTTTTCTTGCTCACCGGAACGTTCACGCTGAAACCTGCCGCAAGACCGGAATACAGCGGCTCCCTCGTCGAGTCGCCAGCCACCTGTCCGAAGTCAGCTTTGTAGCCAACCCGAAGCATTGCCAACTCCTTGAACGAGAACTCCAAACCACCGCCGATGTAATCTTCCGAAAAAGCATTCGACGTGTAGTTGCCGAGCATGGTGATGCGGCTGTTGCCTGCGAAATGGAAATCATAAGCCATGCCGATGTTCAGCACCGACTGCATTTCAAAAGTGCTGGGGCGGCTGCTGAAAGTCCTGCCGGATGTGTTATCGAAGCCAGGATATTGGATTTCCTGCGAAAGCCCTTCGCCCTTGAACTGCATCCTGCCGCCCACGTTGCGAAGGCTGATGCCGAACTTGAAATTTTCCTGCTCGCCCGTCACGTACTGAACGCCTGCGTCCAAAACGACCGTCGAAGCAGTGGCATCCTGGATGCTTTCGGACACTGCCCTCGCCAAAACGCCCACCGAGACTTTGTTTTCAAACACGTGTGAAAAGCCAAGCCCGATGTTGAAAAAGCGAGGCGAAAAAGTGGAGCCGG
>CAZHLB010000207.1:2740-9647 GCA_964533005.1 uncultured Saprospiraceae bacterium | reverse complement strand
GAAGGTGGGGTTGCGGCATTGCTACAAACATCGCCGCCCCTCCGGGGCTATTCTAAGGGTAATGGACAGGCTTTGAACCCTGCCGACGTTTGACCACTTCAAAAAAATCGTCAACAAACCATTAATTCTTCCCGCCTCGCCCGCCTGAACATTTTCTAAAAATTGCCCGGCAGCTTTTTCCAATTCAAAACAAAAGGCTTGATTTCCGTAAAATTCAACTTCCGCCTGCCTTTCGCCTGCCAATTTCCAGTCCGTTAAAAAAATTTACCAAAGCAAAATGTCCCGTCCGGGCAGCACCTTCCGCATCGAACATCGCCGGTAGTGCATCGTTTCACGTGGAGAGTATTCCCGGGAACAGCTTTGGAATACTCGCTTCCTACTTCCGAAACTCACCTATTGTTCCTCCATTTTTCATCAAAAAACAAGGTCATGAAAGCTCTGAAAAAAATCAGTCTTTTCCTATTGGTGGGCTTGCTGGCATTAGCAAGCTGTAAGAATGCCACTCGTACCCAAAAAGGCGCTGCCATCGGCGCAGCGGGCGGCGGCGCTATGGGCGCTGTCATTGGCAAGGCTTCGGGCAACACTGCCCTGGGCGCCATCATCGGGGCAACAGTTGGCGGTGCTGCTGGCGCCGTCATCGGGCGCAAAATGGACAAACAAGCCAAGGAAATTGAAAGCAAAGTCGCCGGCGCAAAAGTTGAGCGGGTGGGTGAAGGCATCGTGGTCGAGTTCAGCGAAAAAGTCCTTTTTGGCTTCGACCAAGCCGACCTAAACAGCAGCGCCCGTGGCAGTTTGGACAAGCTGACCACAATTTTGAACGACTACCCCGACACCAACATTGAAATCCAGGGTCACACCGACAACGTCGGCACGGAGCAGTACAACAAGAGCTTGTCTGTCCGCCGGGCATCTGCCGTGGAGGATTACCTGGTTGACAATGGCGTTTCCCGCAAACGAGTCTATATCAAAGGCTACGGCGAAACTGCGCCGGAATACGACAACTCCACCGATGCCGGCAGGTCGCAAAACCGCCGGGTTGAGTTCCTGATTTATGCCAACGAAGAGATGAAAGAAGACGCCCGCCGGGAAGCGGGGCAAGGGAAATAAATGGAGTGAATGGTGATTGGTGATTGGTGATTGGTGACTGGGACGTCCCAATCACCAGTCACCACTCACCACTCACCACTCACCACTCAATGAAAATCAAATGAAAAAGCTAAAATTTATCCTGACCGTAGCCCTGGCGCTTTGCACTGCCGGGCTGTTCGCCCAACTCGCCGAAATGGGCACGACCAGCTTCGGCGTCCGGGCTGGCGTGAACTTCCAGAATTTGAACGGGGAAGACGACACGGGTGACAAATTAGAAAATGACCTCGTTGCCCGCTGGCACGCAGGCGTCAACGTTGACATCCCGATTGCGCCGGATTTTTACATCCAGCCAGGCGTGATGTTCATCCTGAAAGGCGCTAAAAACGATGATGAGCTTTTTGGTCAAACCGTCACCTCGAAACTGAGCTTGGGCTACGTCGAAGTACCGCTTCACCTGGTTTACAAACCTGTCATGGGCACCGGTAAAATGTTGCTGGGCTTGGGTCCCTACGTGGGTTACGGCGTCACCGGAAAGTATAAAATTGAGACTTCCAATGGCAATGAAACGGAATTGGATGTTGAATTTCAAGGCGAAGTGGACGAAGGTGATTCAACGGAAGATGCCATTTACATCAAACCGCTGGACTACGGGGCAAACCTGTTTGCAGGCTACGAGTTCGCCAACATGTTTTCCTTCCAGGTCAACACCCAGTTGGGTTTGGCGAATATTCTACCCGATGTGCAGGGCGTTGATTCCGACGCTAAAACTACCAACACGGGTTTTGGCGTGTCGCTTGGGCTCAGGTTCTGAAAATGTTGATGAAGGTTGATAAAAGTGGATGGGGTTGATGTTTTGCGACATCAACCCCATCCACTTTTTATCAACCTTCATCAACCTTAATGCAAAAAGGCATCCCGGAGCTACCGGGATGCCTCCAAAATATTGCAGCATCCAACTTCTTGAATGGCTGCTTACTTCAGCACTACAAACTTTTCGGTTATTCTGTTTTCTCCCGCCCGCAGCAGCAGGAAGTACATGCCCGCAGGCAAATCTTCCACATTCAGCAGGTGGTTGTTTTCCCCTTCGGAAATGTTGACCAGTTCTTCCCGCATGATTTTTCCAGCCTGGTCGGTCACGAAGAGTTGACATTCCTGTTCCATGCTGGCATCGAAACGGACGTTCATTTCTTGCCTTGCCGGGTTGGGACTGAGTGACAAGGTCATTTCTGGCACAAGCTCCGTTTCTGGCATTTCAGCTTGGTCGAAGCCGCTCGGCAGCAGGCTCGCCGTGCTCACGGTGATTAAGTCAAGCCCCATGTCGCTGGTGTTGCCAGCGACCATGCCGATGAAGCGGAATTTCACGATGTTGGTTTGGTAAGCCGTCAGATAAACTACGGCGCTGCGCCAGGTCGTGCCCTGGTGCCCGATGCGAGTCCAAAGCGTCGTCCAGGTAGTCCCGCCGTTGGTACTGATTTCCAGTTTCAGCGTGCCCATCGAGCCGCCGTACATGTGGTAAGCGAAAGAAATGAAAGGCTCGTTCACCGCCGAAAGGTCAAAGCATGGACTGAGCAGGATGGCGGTTTTGCCGCTGTTATTCGTCGCTTCGGTGAAGGCATATTTAGCACTGCTGTTGTAGCCACCGCTGGGGCCCGTGTAGCTGGTCGGGGTGCTGCCGGATTGGACAGTCCAGTCCATGTCGTCGTTGGTAGCTTGCGACCAGTCGCCGATGCCGCTTTCGAAGTTCGTCGTATTTGGCAAAGTGACCAATGGCGTGCAAGTTCCTCCTGCGCCGGGCGCAACAGTAGCGCTTCCGGTGACGACGCAACCTGCCGCATCGGAACAGGTGACGGAATACGTGCCGGGGGCAAGATTGCTGAGGTCTTGCGTGGTTGCGCCGTTCGACCAGGCGTAGGTGAAGGCGGGCGTTCCGTTCGCTACGGTCAGGTTGATTGCGCCATTGTTCAAGCCGTTGCTGGCATTGGTCACTGCGAAGTTGAGCAGAGGCGGATTGTTGCAACCGCCGCTTGAACTGCCGGAAACGGAGACGGCGTCAATTGCCATGTCGCTGTAATAACTCGACCCGGTCGTGCCCGAAAAACGAAGCTGAACCGTCGTGCCTTGATAGCTCGCCAGGCTGACCGTTGCCGGAAACCAGGCATTGGTTTGGTTGCCCGTTTTTGTCCAAATCGCCGTCCAGGTGGAACCGCCGTTTGTGCTTGCTTCGACTTTCAACGTGCCCATTGTCGAGCCGTACATGTGGTATTGGAAAGTCAGGTTTGGGTTGGAGACCCCCGCCAGGTTGAAACAGGGGCCCGTCAGGATGCCCGTGCGATTTGGCGAGTAGCCGGTAGCTTCCGTGTACAAATAATAACTGCCTGCCTGCGCTGCATTGGGGCCCGTGTTCGCCGTCGGTGTGCCGCCGGAGAGCCTCGTCCAGTTCATTTGGTCGTTGGTGTTTTGCGTCCAAAGACCCAAGCCGGACTCGAAACTTTCATTGTAGGGAAAGGAGGAAACCGTGTTCGAGCAGCCCGAACCGCCGCCCCCGCCGCCAGTCACGGTCGCCGATTTCGTGCCGGTGCAACCGGAAGCATCGGTGACCGTCACCGTGTAAGTTCCAGCCGCCAAGCCGCTGATATCCTGCGTGTTAGCACCGTTTGACCAGGAATAAGAATAGCCCGCCGTGCCGCCAGTAACGGTTAAATCAATCGCCCCGTTGTTGCCTGACGAGGCATTGGTTACGGCAGTTGTGAGCGTCATCCCGGCAGGTTGGGTGACCGTGCGGCTGCCCGTTCCGGTGCAGCCGGTAGCGTCGGTGACGGTGACGGTGTAAGTTCCAGCCACCAGGCTATTGATAGTGCCTGTGTTTCCGCCGTTCGACCAGGCGTAGGTGAAAGGTGGGTGGGTGCTGTTGTTGGCGGCGGAGGCAGTGCCGTTGTTGCCGCCGTTGCAGGTGACGTTGCCGCCGGTCACGGTGACTGTCATGCAGGCGCTGCCGCAAACGACGAGGCAGGGAGCGTTCGTAATTTCTGTCCTGATTCGGTTGCCCGGCTGCGTTCCGAAACCATTGGTGAAGCTGATGCCGATGCCGCTGACCAAGTGGCAATAACTCATTATCGTGCCGCCACCAGCAGGCGGAAGCGGGGCGGTGCAGCCTTCGTTTGCGCCAGCCTGGGGCCCGCAACCATCAATGGCAGTGTTGTTTCCATTCCAGGCACAAGCATGGGTATGCGGCGAGCCGAGGTTGTGACCCATCTCGTGCGTCACCACTTCGACCGACCAGGAGTAGGTCGGAAAACCCTGATACGTGCTGTTGATGTAGCTGTAAGCATAACCATACGAGGAGCAAAGCGCATCCACCCAGGCAATGCCGCCGCCGCTCGGAGCGCCCCGGGAAATCAGGTGCGCCACGTCGCCATTGTAGTTCGGGCGGGTAGATTTGAAAGAATTGAGCGCAGCGGAAGTGGAAGAAGTTGGGTAGGAATCGGGGGTCGTCCAAGTGAAAACCTGCGAGAGCGTCGTCGTGATTTGCTCGTTTTGATAAAGCAGCGCCACCACGTTGAACAAGCCGGTGATGAAGTTGGTGGCGCCGGTTGCGCCACCTTTCTCCGTCACCAGGTCGTACTCGCATTCGAGGTACGCACGGACACACTTGAGCACTTTCGACGAACCCACGATGGGGTCTTTCGACGTGTCAACAGGCGTGTCTTCGGTTTCACAATGGAAATCATTAGTCAATAGCAAGTCCCTTTCCTTGTAAAAAATGTAGTCGGTTGCGTTGATTTTGCTGTCCGTTTTGCCAAGCACCATGTCGCCTTCCGCAACAGTGCTGATGATGCCCATCACCTCGCCGTCAAAAACGCTGATGGCTGCCAACGAAGTGGGGTCGCCTCTGACGATGCCCTGGTAATAAACGCCTGGCTGCCAAGTGATTGGCGCACCATTCGATTCGCTGGTGACCACGCTGAAATCGTCGGTGAGCATTTCATGGCGCACCAGTTCCAGGGTCATTTTTTTCTTTTCCGGCAGCGGCAATTCGAATTCGATGGCTTCGTGGTTCGCTTTGAAAAGCGATTGCAGCGCCGTCAAATCCAGTTGCAGCAGTTGCCCGTCGGCTACCATGCTTTTGAATTTTCCGGCGGATTTCACCTCGCCTGCCGCCTCGAAAACCGAGGCTGTCTGAAACTTAGCTTTGGAAGATTTCGCCTGCTGGATGCGCTTGGCGATTTCGGTAGGTTGTTGATTTTGCCCAAATGTGGTTAGGCTACCTGCCAGGAGCAGGCACAAAAGAACGGTAAATACTCTCATCGGTTCGGATAGTTGAGTTTAGTTATAGAATAAGCATTCCGGCAGGCATCCCGATAGCTATCGGGATGGCCGGTCAGGTAATAGTCAAATAATACTTCTGCCTACTTTTTTTCACCGTTCAGGTAATGTGAAAAAAGCGGCAGTGAGATTGTTTCCCGCTTTAGCCGAGGGGGAAACTTCATCCGGTATGAGGTAACTGAGTTGGAAAAAAATAAGGCTGAGATTAGGCGATGTGTTGTGCTGAAGGAATTGTCCCGAACATCGGGAGGGCTGAAGATTGCTCTTGCGAAAATGTCACTTGGTGTAACGGAAACTACAAGGTGCAGAAACGGGAGATTGTTTGCGGGTCGTATGGGAAATTTAAAATTGGGAGGAATTTTAACAGGCGGCGACAAACATCTCGAACTTTCAAGTTGGCTTAAACTCACCTGCTTTACCTACTTTAAGCCAAATCGAATCGCCGATTTGGCTTAAACCATCCTGTCAGCTATACTTGTAGCCAAATTGAATTTTCATGCAAAAGCTATTCGGACGTGAAAAAGAACTGGCAAAACTGAACAGCTACCTGGCAAGCGAACGCTCTGAGTTCGTTGCGGTGTACGGGCGCAGGCGAGTAGGCAAGACTTTCCTGGTCAGAAATGCTTACCAAGACAAAATCACTTTTCAACTTACCGGAATTGTCAACGTGCCGATGGCGCAGCAATTGGGCAATTTTCACGCAGAATTGCTCAAACGCTCTCACGGCTTGAGCGCCAGGCAGCCCGCAACCGACTGGTTTTCCGCCTTCCGGCAACTCATCGAGTTCCTGGAAAAAAAGCCTGGCGCTGAGAAAAAAATCATTTTTCTGGACGAGTTGCCTTGGTTGGACACCCGGAATTCCCGCTTTCTTTCCGCCCTTGAGCATTTCTGGAACAGTTGGGCGAGCGCCAGAACGGACATTTTACTCGTTGTCTGCGGCTCGGCGGCTTCCTGGATGCTGAACAATCTCATCAACAACCGGGGCGGCTTGCACAACCGCATCACCGACCGCATAAAACTCGACCCTTTCACCTTGCGGGAATGCGAGCAATATTTTCAGCAAAAGCAATCCGTTCTCGACCGGTATCAACTGCTTCAGTTGTACATGGTCTTCGGCGGTATTCCTTTTTACCTCGACCGCATTGACCCATCTTCGAGCGCCGCTCAAAACATCAATCGTTTGTGTTTCGGCGAAGAAGCCCTGTTCAGACTTGAATTCGACAACCTGTACGCCTCGTTGTTCAGCAAATCGGAGCGGCACACTGCTGTCATCGAGGCTTTGGCGAGTAAAAGCAAGGGCTTGCTCAGGGATGAACTGGTGCGTTTTTCCAAACTGCCGAATGCTGGCAGCACCACCAAAATCTTGTCAGAACTGGAGGAAAGCTACTTCATCCGCATCTATCGCCCTTTCGGGAAAAGCAGCAAAAACAGCCTGTATCAATTGGTGGATTTGTACTCTCTGTTCTACCTCAAATTCATCCGTGACGCCGACCCC
>CAZHLB010000207.1:0-2730 GCA_964533005.1 uncultured Saprospiraceae bacterium | reverse complement strand
GAACATGGTTGACAACCCCGTCTATCGTGCTTGGAGCGGCTATGCTTTCGAGATGGTTTGCCTGCATCACATCCGGGAAATCAAGGAAGCTTTGGGCATCAGCGGCGTACAAACCAGCGTCTCCTCCTGGCGCTCGAAGGAAGCGCAAATTGACCTGGTGATTGACCGGCGAGACCAATTAGTGAACCTATGCGAGATGAAATTTTCGGTGAATCCTTTCACCATTGATAAAAACTATGCGGACGTGCTGCGCAACAAGGCGGGCATTTTCAAATCGGAGACGGGCACTCGAAAAGCCGTTGCGCTGACCTTCATCAGCACTTTTGGGTTGGCTCGGAATCAGTATGCAGGTGTGGTGCAGAAGGAATTGACGATGGATGCTTTGTTTGGAAGGTGAAAAAAGCGCATCATGCTCATGCTTGTTGCTGATTGGAAGCCAGCGTACCAAGGTTAAGCGTCAGCCCTTTCACTACTTCGATATCGGCAGTCCAGTCCAGCGTGGGCCAAGGTTCATTGGCAGGAGCGACCATCACCTTGCGGTTTTTGGTGAAAATCCAAATGACTTTTTTGACGCCAAAACGGTGGTAGTCGGCAATTTTTTCGAGCACGTAATCCATCTCGGTCGAGTTTTCGGTATCGGCTTTCACGTCAATTTCAATCGTGACTTCGGGCGTTTGGCGAGAATAATGCTCGTTGATGACGAAACCTTCGGCGGGAAAAATGGCGAGGTCTGCGCCTCGTTTGTCTCTATTTGGAAGGATGAAACCTTGTTCGCCGGAGGTGATTTCATAGCCATTTTCGAGCAAGAAACCTCCCAGCAGAAAGCCTACCCGAAATTTGAGCCATGCTTGCAGTGTGCTGTCCATTCTGATTTCTTCAAAAGTTTTTGTCTTATTTAGTACGTCCTTGTAGCCTTTGTAATAGATGGGCTTGCCCCCGACCACCTCGTAAATCAGGTAATCGGGCACTTTGACGGGCGATTTTTTGCGCTTTTTTTCAGCGAGGAGTGCTTCCATGATTTTGAATTTTTCTCAAAAATAGCGGGTGACAGGCACACCGCCAAGCTGCTCCAAGACTTATGATTTTAAAGTTCCTCCATTATTCACCTCGAAGTGTTTTTTGGCAGATTTGCTTTTCCCTTTGAGCCGCTCCGTCAGTTCTCTTTCCAACTCTTCCACCGACGGCATTTCCGATTGCAGGTTCTCCGGCAGCTTTTCCGTCAAAACCCATTCGCTGATGCCGATGGGCACGTTCAGGTTGCGAAGGGCATACTCCACTTCCAACTTGTTTTTTGATTTGCACAAGATGATGCCGATGCTCGGATTGTCTTGCTCGGTTTTGAGCAAGTCGTCGATGGCAGACAGATAGAAATTCATTTTACCGGCGTCTTCCGGCTCGAATGCCCGCATTTTCAGGTCAACCGGCACGAAACAGCGCAGGCGGATGTGGTAAAAAAGCAGGTCAATGCGGCGGGTTTTGTCGCCGATTTCGATTTCGTATTGCCTGCCGAGGAAGGCGAAACCAGCGCCCAGTTCCAGCAAAAAGGAGATGATGTTTTCGGTGAGTTTTTTCTCCAATTCCAGTTCCAGCGCCTCCATTTCGAGGGTCAGGAAGGAAAAATTGTAGGGGTCTTTGAGCAGTTGTTTGGCGAGGTCGGCTTGTGGCTGAGGCAGGGTGCGGTCGAAATTGTTGAGGGCTTTGCCTTGGCGGTCGAAGAGTTTGGATTCGATTTGCAGGGTGAGCACATCCCTTGACCAGTTGTTTTGCAAGGTGGAATCGAGGTAGAAAACTGCCTCCAAAATTGATTTTACTTTACTGAAAATCAAAACGTTGTGAGTCCATGGAATTTGTTCAGCAAGCTGCTGAACAATTTCAGTTTCTTTTTCATAGAACCGAAAAAAGCGCACCATGTAGTATAGATTGATGCGTCCAAAACCGGCATTTTCGGGAAACTCCTTCTTCAAGTCAGCCGCCAATTTGTCAATTACAGCCGACCCCCATCTGGCGACAGACAACTTCTCATGGAGCATTTCTCCCATTTCAAAATAAAGCCGGATAAGTTCGGAATTGACGGAAAGCGCCGCTTTGATTTGCCTGGAACGGATTTTCGATTTGAGCGCCTCGAACCATTCCCGGTAACCTGCGGGCAGGACGGAGTGTGTAATTTTCTTCATCGTGTTGCTTTTGTTTGCAAAGGAAACAAAAGGTTGGGATTGTTGTACTTTGTCGAACAACTTGTTCGACAAAGCGCCAGCCAGCCCCACCTTTCCGAAAGTTCAAAACTTTCGGAAAGGTCACTTCTCCAACCAAACCCACCTTCTCCCTTTGCAAAACCACTTTCCGCCTTAGCTTTAGCCCACCTTTCGCATTCCACCTGCCTGTTGGTTGAAGGACAATCCGATTACTCACTAAACACTCAATCTTTCCCATGCTTTACAAAATTCTACGCCTCCTCCCGGCACTCGTTCTTTGCAGTGCCAGCGCCGTTTTTTCGCAAACTGCCACCATCGTCGGACCTGCCAGTGTTTGTCTTCCTGACTCCTGTCAGACTTACACGGTGGAACTTACTAACGGCGGCATTCCGATAACTGTGGATTGGTCTGTGTACAGCGTTGGAGCACAAACTGGTTTTTCCTGGTCGGGCAACTCTGCGTCACTATGCATTGCCACACCGGGCACTATTACGTTGACCGTTTCTGGTTTTTCCTCGCCTAATCAGTTTTTCATAGA
>CAZHLB010000206.1:0-9679 GCA_964533005.1 uncultured Saprospiraceae bacterium | reverse complement strand
GCCGCGCGCCTTCCTGGCGCAACTCGAAGGCGAGCCGGGTAACCATGTCGGTCAGACGGTCTTTGAGCAAGCGAACATCAATCGTATCGGTCTGAAAAGTGCGCTCGGTGGAGATGCTTTTGGCTTCGTGGTAAGGCACGACGGGCGAGTCGTCAATGGCATTGGCTTTTTTCCAAAGGGCGACGCCGAATTTGCCGAACTCTCGTTCGAGCAATTTGGGCGGTATTTGCGCCAGCGTACTCACTGTTCGTACGCCCATTAGCGCCAGTTTTTTTTGAGTCTCCTTGCCGACGGAGGGGATTTTGCCGACCGGAAGCGGCGCCAGGAATTCCCGCTCCGTCCCATTTTCCACCAACTTTTTGCCATTGGGTTTCGCCTCTCCTGCACCGACTTTTGACACTAACTTATTGACAGACAAGCTCATTGAAATCGGCAAACCAGATTCCCGAATGATTTTTTCCCGCAACTCGTCCGACCATCGCCAGCAGCCCACGTACTTGTCCATGCCGGTCAGGTCGAGGTAAAACTCGTCTATGGAGGCTTTTTCAAACAGCGGCGCTTCTGCCTCGATGATGTCGGTGATGAGTTTGGATTGGCGGCTGTATTCGTCGTGGTCGCCCCGCAGGATGATGGCATCGGGGCAAAGCCGCAACGCCATGCCAATGGGCATTGCCGAGCGAACTCCGTAGCGCCGGGCTTCGTAGCTGCAAGAAGCAACCACGCCCCGCCCGCTCGTGCCGCCGACGATGAGTGGTTTCCCTTTCAAAGCGCTGTTTTTCAAAACTTCAACCGAAGCAAAGAAGGCGTCGAGGTCGAAGTGGAGCACTGCTTTTTGAAACATTTATTGTTTAAATTTTCTCAATAGTCTTAACGATTGAAAAATTTTGTTTCAAAAGTATTGCGCTGGAATGGAGGTGTGCAAGGGATGTGGAAAAATAGTTGGCATTGGAAGGCGTGCCAGGCGAAGCGTTTTTGAACGAAGAGCTTTGTTTGACGGGGAATTTGGACAAATGTCGGGTTTTTCGTCAATGGCGTTTTTTTCGGAAGTCCCAGGGGGTGATGGGGCTGGGGTCTCTCCACAATCCTTTTTTGGCGGCTCGTGCGGCGGATTCTGCTTCGGCGTATTCCTGGGCTTTGCTGTACTTTTTGAAGTGCCAAGCCAATCCCGCTTTGACCAGTTCCAGGTTCAAGTTTTTTCCTTCGCAGGTCACTACGCACACCCAACGCTTGTAACGGTCAACACCGGTTTTCTGAAGTATGATTTGCTTGCCAAAGACGAGGTCGCTGGTAAACTGTTTCGCCCGCTTTCCAAAGGCTTGTGGACGCTCCGGACAGTCTACGTGCGCCAGCCGGATGACGATGTTTTTTTTGGTGCTATCGTCAATGGCTTCGATGGTATCGCCGTCCTTGACGCCAACGACCCGGTAGGTTTTGATAGCTTGCTGAGGCTTGGGTGGGACGGTTGCGATGGGCAGGTTTTCTGTTTCAATGAAGGTGAAAATGGCAGTAAATGCAGTCTCTTGGATATTGCTCCTTGCTGCCGAGTTTTTTAGTTCCACCGCCTGGCGCTTGGCTTCTTCTTTCAGCCTGGTTTCCTTTCGAATCTTCGAAATTTTGGCTTTCATCTCCTCGATTCGGGCTTCGTCAGTTTCCGGCAGTTTTCGGTTTTCCTCGTTCTGGATTTGCTCGTGCAGGCGCTGGCGCTCGGCGACGTCCGAGCTGCGGGTGTAGGCGCTGCGCAGGTTAACAAGGTTGGCAGCGTGGGCGGTGCGCCCGGCGCTGGCGGCGGCATTGGCTCGGCGTTGGCGGGAAATTTCAGCTTCGAGCAGGTCTATTTCCGCTTGAAAACTGCGGTCGGGGATGAACGAGTCGAGCGGCGGTGCGGCGAGCAGTTCGGCGAATTGCGGCGGCTGAAAAAGGTAATCGGCGGTGTAGCCGGAAACGGTTTGCGGAAATGCATTGGGCGGGGTGACCTGGAAAGACTGGTTGGCTTGGACTTCAATTTTTAGCAGCCGCTTACCGGTCAGGAGCTGGTTGAGGCTGTCAGCGCTGACGGCGACGGCTGCGGTGCTGCGGACGTTCAGTGGCTTGCCGGTATGGGTGAAGGTGGCGGAGACAAATTCTTCGTCGTCGCCTATGATGGTGAAACCGGTGTGGGTGAGCAAAACGATTTTGGTGGAACTGGCTTCGATGAGCGTGCCGGAGATTTCGGTTCGGGTGGTGCCTTGCCGGGTGATGGCGGCGATGTCGAGGGCGTCGGCGCTGCGGTGTTGCTCGGCGGCGATGTGCTCCATCGAGCCGAAAGCCTGGTTGAACTGCGTCCAAAAGCCATTTTGCCAGAGGTTTTGCTGCGCAAAACTTAGCACGAGAAAGGCGAGGAAAAATGCGCCCTCGGCTCGGAAATCGCCGTTGCGGATGCGGGCTTCGGGGCGGTCAAACATCCAGTATGGCTCAAAGCTGAAAGGAAACATGAGTTGAACGCCTTGCAAGGTGAAGGTGTCCAGGACGACGTGGACAAACCAGGCTATCACCAGCACGGTGGTGAAGCTGACTTCGCCGGTAAAAGTGCGTTCGACGACTGCGCCCACGAGCGCCAGCGATGCGACGAAAAGTACGGAATGCGTCAACGTGCGGTGCCCGACGCTGCGGTTGAGCCAGCGGGCGATGGGATAAAACAAGCGCCCGGCGAGGCTTTTGGGGTTGTCAGCATCCGGCAGGATGGAACCGGCAAATACGGCGGCAATGAGGGCAGGTGAAGCCAGCACGTTCAGGCTGAAAAAGACGCTGGCAAAGAAACCGGTGAGGCAAAATCCACCGGCGATGTGGTTGGGGAGGCGCATGATTTACAAGTGTTTGCGCTTGGTCTTGCGCAGGATTTCCCGTGCGAAAAACAAAGCTATCAAGCCAACGCCCGCCAGAATCATCAGGAAGTCTTTTTGCACGCCCGTCCCCCGTCCGATGTAGCGGAAGGCGGTCAGGCAAGCCAGCCCGATGATGAGAAACGGGAAAATCGCAACGCCCTGGCGGGCGGCGATGTGCTCGATGGCTTGAACACGTTCAATGCTGAGGTCTGTCTCTACATCCAATCTTTCAATAAGTTCCAGCATGTAGCCGGGGTTGCCTTTGGTCTGGCGGAAGAGGTATTCTTTCAAATGCTCGAAATCTTCGACTCTGACGGCGAGGCGGCGGGCGGCAAGCTCGGCGAATTGGTACGATTCCGCCCGGCTCAATGGTTGCAGGTCAATTCGCTGGAAATTGGTGAAACCGGAGAGCTTGTCCAACTTCACCGAGCGGGCGGCGGCGATGATGTGGAAATGAGTCTTGAGCTTTTCGAGGACTTTGAGTCCGCTTGGGGTGAGTTGCGATACGTTGTCAATGACGAGCGTGTATTCTCTTGGGCTACACACCTGGAGGAGCGTTTCGACCAGGTTGCCGAGGGATTCGGCTTGGATGTAGCGGCGCAAATCTGCGTTTTTGGTGACCAGCGCCAAGGCAGCTTCTTTGCCGACGATGTAGTTGCCATTTTCGTCTTCGTGCCCCTGGTGGAGTATCAGGAGCATGCCGCCGACGAATTTTTTGGGGTTGGAGACCTCGTCGGCTCGCAAGACTTTTTCGATGTTCAGGTTTTGCAGCAGGTGTGATTTGCCCAAACCTTGCTCGCCCAGGAGAAGGGTGTTCACTTTCTTTTCGGTGAGTTCCTGCAACTGCAACAGTTCGGCTTTGCGACCGACGTGGAATTTGGTCAGTCCCTCGGTCATGGGCTGGATATGCACTTTTCTTTTTGGGAAAAAGAAATACCAAACGTCTCGTGCCCAGTTTTTCGGTTCGGTGCGCTGCACGGCTTGGCGCAAAATCCGCTCCTCGATGTGGTAGTAGAATTCGAAAGTGACTTGTGTGCCGGAGTGACCCAGGAGTTTGGCGGAGGTTTCGACGGGGGTGTTTTCGCTGGCGAGTTTTGCGCCGAAGGTGTGGCGGAGGGTGTGGGCGGAGATGCCGGGGATGATGTCTTTCAGGTTGCGGTCAATTTGCTGGCGGGAAATGGGTTTATCGGGGAATTGTTTGGAGGTAAAAACGTAGTCGTTCTCGTTGGGGCGTTTTTCCAGGCCCTTGTAAAACTCGCTTGCTAAATCGAAAATGCGTTCGGTGATGGGGACGAGCCTGATTTTGCCAGCTTTCTCGCCTTTTTGCTTCAGGGTTTTGACGGAAATGAGCCGCTTTGCCCAGTCGAAGTCTTTCCATTTCAAAAACCGGGCTTCGGTGGTTCTTAATCCAGCGTCGAAAAGCACCGCCCACAAGAACTTGTATTTCAAATTCGGCTCGTTTTCGATGAGCATTTCCTGCCCTTTTGCGGTCAGAAACTTCACTTTGCCTTGCCTTTCGACTGCTTGCAGCATTTCAATTGCAGATTTTTTTGCTAACAAAAGTGCTGGTTTTTCATCAAAATATCTTGAGCCACGGGGGGTGTGGGGGGGTGACAATCTTGGAAGATTGTCAAGGGCGTTGGAAGGGGAAAACTTGACGGCATCGCAGGATTCGGCGAGGGTCGCCGGAAGTGGCGATGCGACCAGGTCAGAAGATTTCCGGGAAACGGAGTTTGAGGGTGTTGGCGAGGCGGGCAAGCTCGTCGGGGTCGAGGCGGGCGATTTTGCGTTCGAGGGTGGCGATGCGGCGCTTGGACTTTTCCCGCTGGCGGAAGTTGGCGCCGACGAAGCGGGTGTCGTGCAGGTCGAGCGGGGCGGGTTCGGGGTAATTCATGTAGAGGGTTTCGGTGGCGGAGGCGTTGCCTCGTGTGGTGGAGGGGAAGGAGATTTTGCGCCAAGTGGCAAGAGGATGGCTGTACAACGGATTGTCGTAGGTGGAAATGGCGACCAGGCAGGGCATGGCGGCAATACGGCGCAAAAGTTCGGTGTGCTGCTCGTCGGAGAATTCGTGGGCGTAACGGTGGCGGCTGCGGCGAGTGGCGAGCGGATACGGTGGGTCGAGGTAGAGGAAGGTGTCGGGCTGTTGGAAGATGTGCTGGTTTTCGGCGGCGATTTGGAAGAAATCGCCTTGCAGGATAGCGAGGTGCATGCTGAGGGGTTGTTTGGCTTTTTTCCAGACGGCGACCACGTTGGGGTCAATTTCGAAACCGAGGTTGCGGGAAGCGGGGCGCTTGAAACGCAGGATGGCGCAATGTCCGAGAAAGCCGCTGACGAAGGTGCGGTGGGTGGGAATTTGGTTGATGATAGCGTGGACGACGCCGGAGGCATTTTTGCCACCGAAATAGGTGGGAAGCTGGATGAAAGGCTTCATGTGCTGAAGTATCGCCGGAAGCTGCGATGCTGCCGGCGGCATCGCAGCTTCCGGCGATGGCTGCGGCAATTAATCCTGAATACTCGAGACGATGGGTGCTGGCGCTGCGTCAACGAAGTGAGCGAAAAAGGCATCGCCGACCCGGCGGGCGGCTTTGGCTTGCTCGGCGGCGGCGGCAGGGGTGGTGGTCGGTTGGTGTCTTTGCTTGAAAATCCTTTCTGCTTGCGGGTAGTCAATTCCTTCTTGAAAGCGGAGAAACGTAACAGATGCGAAGTCTTTCGATACACCAATATCGGCAAGAATCCTTTTCTCATCCATGAAAATTTCATCTCGAAAATGCCTTACAGCCGGTTCAATTACTTCGACTTCGGCGTCTGGCGGCATTACTATTTGCTTGCATCCGTCGTGAATGAGTAAATATTTTCCCCGGTCGGGTTCGTAGGTAAAACCCTCGCCGTCGAGGAGGATTGGCGGCATTTCAAGGTGGCGGAATTTGCGCTGATTGAGCGTCTTGAAATAGACGCCGGGTTTGAGTTCGGAAACTTTCATGATGGTAAGTTTGAAAGCGAAGGATTACCGCTGGCGGGCGTTGGCGCTGTGGCGGCGGGTTCATTCCTGCGACGAATGTCTTCAAGCATTTGGTTCTCTTCTTTTTCAAATGCCGTTTGGTCAATGTCGAAAAATTCAGCCAGCAGTTTTGGAAATTTCACGGTCGTGAATTTTGGCAAAGTGTAGCCTTCCCAATTGCCGTCCCAGAAGCCGATGGCGTAGTTTTTAAATTCAAGGAATTCAAGGAATTCGGCAATTGCCTCATGTTCGGTGCTACGGGCTTTTAGTTTTTCATGTTGTGGATACATGGTTGGAGTCTTGAAAAAGCGAGGCATCCCGGCGCTTGCGCTTGATGCCTCGCTTTATGATTTCAGAGTGGGCAGTTGTAGCCCAAGATAGTGAAGCGGTAAGCGTTCGGAATGGACTCGGCGAGGCACTCGTCAGGCGTAAACGTGAGGCAGCCTTCCCAAAAATTCCATTGTTGGGACACTTCCCAAGTATAATTCTCCGGCACTTCGCAATACTCGTTGCTCCGCCATTTGAAGCCGTTTTCGCAAAGCGGAAAGGTGCATCGGATGCACATTAGCCCGGTTTCGGGTTGCCAAATCGTCTCACATTCCAGGTTGAAACATTCATCCCAAAGTCCTGTCCAGTGCAAATTCTCGTTGTCGTCCTGGTGGAGCGTTAGGCTGAACTTAGTGGCTTCGCCGCACGGGTCGTCGGTTGCGAGGGACAACGGTGGCGTTTCGGCTTCGTCGGTAGTACAAGCGACAAGCGTCGCCAGGGTAAGCAGCAAACACATTTTTAGCATAGCACAAATAGTTTTGGTGAAAGAGAATGGTTAGAAGAGCGCCGTTTGCGGCTGTGTGGCGGCGAACAGACGGTTCTTGAATTCTTTCTGGCTCATGGTGGCGATAACGAGGCGGACGGCATGGAGCCGTGCGGTTTGCGTCTCGTATTGACTGGATTTTGAAGACGCTTGTTTCGCCCATCGGGTGTAGGCTCCGCCTGGTTTCTTTTCCGTTCCTACCCGGACTTCTTCTTCCCGAACAAGCTCGTGCAAGGCGTCAACAAGTTCGACCGTAGGTGCGAGGTCGTGGATTTCAGCAATGCTTTTCATGGATGAACTGGTTTTTGAAAGTTCAGCCCCGATAACTCGGGGCTGACGGATGATTAGAGAAAACCCTTGTGAATGCCCCTCTTGTGCGCTTCGGGGCGGTCAGCGTTGCTCGTGGTTTAGGGGAGCTTGTTTATGCCGGGTGATTTGTCGTCGTCGTCGGTGGGTCGAGTTGCGAAGTCTTTGGGTTCAGTAGTATGGTTGAGGGCAGCGAGTTCGGCAGCGCACCTGGAACAGAGTTCCGGTTCTATCCAATAGCAGGGTTCACCCTGGGCTTCGAAGCACTGCGAACAATCATCGTCCGTACAGCCGCAGCGGCGACAGGCAGTTTGGGTGTAAGCGATGATTTTAGTAGGATGAAGCAATTGCGGAGCGTGGACGAATAGCAGTTTGTAAATTATCTCAATATCCTCTTCTGCTTCATCCAAGACAGCCGCAGCGGTGGGGTCTAATTCTACCACTGTGGAAAGCTCGAGTGTGATTTTCCTTTTCATACTGGCAGTGAATGTTTTGTACAGGTTTGTGACATATCGGGGCAATATAGTTCCAATTAGGAACGATTTTATACAAATGCGATGATTCGGAACTTTTTTTTCCGAACAGACGGGTGGCGGCGAAGCGAAATCAGTGGAGAAGAAAGGAGATGAAGGAGGAGTTCTAAAAAATCAAAAGCCCGTTGCTGATGGTAGCGACGGGCTTTTGGAAGAAAAACTATGAGAAAACTTAATACCTGACTCACCGAGTTGGGAAGCCAGGCACACCAAGCGAAAGGTAAGGCGGCAGCAAGTGGTTGACCAAGCATCCTGAGAGATAAATTCCCTTGATATACAAGGGGTTCAGATATTCTTTTCTTTCAAAAATTTCCGGGCGGTATCACGGGCGACTTTGTAGGTGCGGGCGATGAGGGCGGCGCTGGCGCCGTTGCTTCGGAGCTTGCGGATGTCGGCTTCTGCGGCGGCGAGCGTGGGATTGGTGCTGGTGGAGCCTTTCGGGCGTCCGAGTATGACACCTTCCGCTTTTTTGCGAGCGAGGGCAGTGCGGGTGCGGGCGGCAATGTTCTCCCTTTCGATTCGAGCGCCGAGGGAGAGGGCGAAGTAATGCACTTCGCTTCCAATTTCGTCTTTCAGTTCAAGGTTGTTCCGGCAACAAATGAGGCGAGCTTTCCGCTTCATCACCTTTGCGCCTTGCTCCATTGTGTCGAGAGAGCGGCGTCCGAGTCGGGAGACGTCGGCGACGAAAAGGGCGTCGCCCGGTGAAAGTGCGGCGATGATGTCGCCGAGTTGTCTGTCTTCGTGGTCGGAGTTGCCAGTAACGGTTTCTTCAATCCAGGTGAGTTTGCCGGCTTTTTCGAGTTCGGCGGCTTCGCTGTTTTGCAGGATGTCAAAACGCTGGTTTTCAGTGTCAATCGTGCCGTTTGAGCGGCGGATGTAGGCGTAGAATTTCGGCATGGCGAGAAAAAAGGTAGGATGTGATTTTTGTTAGACGGTTTTCTCTCGAATTAAAGGTAAGCAGAAACGCCCGTTTTCGTAGGGGAAAAACGGGCGTTTTTTTTAGGCGGTGAGAATGAAATTCTATGATGTCAGTTGTGTTCTCAAAAACAAAACTCTTTTACCTATTTAGGGCATACCACACAATCCGTCCTCGCCTGAATCTGCCACGAAACGGAAACCTCCCACCCGCCTCGCAAATAACTTTCCCGCACCGCTGACGAAACATTCACGTCGTAGCTGAAGCCCAGTGACAAAGTTTCAAAATCAAAAAACACTGCCGGAACCAGGGCATCCAACGTTGCAGGCTTGCCCTGCGAGTGACCACTCATACGGCACGAAATACCTGCTCCAAACTCGGTCTTGCCCAAACCATAGCGCCAAGTTGCGCCAGGCAGCAGCAGCCACTGTTTGCTATTTTCAAAAACCGATTGCCGCCGGTACAAATTGCGGGCGGTCAACTTCATTTTTTCGCCTGATTTCGACAAAATGAAAGTGGCGCTGCCATGCAGCGAAATGCCCATGCCGAGGCGATTGGCGTCTTCATCGAGGAAGGAATAAGCAGGCTGGTTGACGTGGTGCAAGGCAGCGCCCAACGTCCAGCCAGCCAGCCGGGCGTTGCCTTTTGCCTGGGGACTGAACAGCAGCAAACCCGTCGAAATGTCAGGCACGGTGCGGTTGTTGGTCTCAAAATCTTCAAAATTCGGCAGCGTGGGATTGTGTCCGCTGGCGTCGAACTGCTCGTCGAAAGTCATGCCCGAAGCATCCAAACGGTAGTGCAAAACGCCCGCCGATGCACCTGCCGACAAGTAAAGCCAGCGATTCAGTTCGTGATGAAATGCCAAAGTCAATGCCCCGGTGAGGTTGGAAAGCGCAGGCAAACCAGCCCGGTCGCCTTGCGCAAGCAAGCCCACTGCGAAAAAGTTGTTGCCTACACACCGGCGGGCATCGAAGGAAAAGTGCGAATGTTCCCAAGTCTTGCTCCCCGCCACGCTCGACCAATGCCGGCGGGCGTTTGCCACCAGGCGATAATTGCCGCTCATCACCCCCGTCAGCGCAGGGTTCGTGGCGAGCGGGACGTTTTGAAACTGCGAAAAATGGAGGTCTTGTCCCAGGCAATTAAAGCAGTGAAAAATGAAGAAAAAAGTAAGGGTGCGCATGAGTTGTTTTGGCAAAAAGCGGACAGGTGGAGAAAGCCAACTTTCCGAAAGTTTCAAACTTTCGGAAAGTTGGC
>CAZHLB010000205.1:0-9685 GCA_964533005.1 uncultured Saprospiraceae bacterium | reverse complement strand
TTCGTCAAACGCCTCGACACCAAAGCGGCAAACAAAAAAGTGCTGGAAAGCCTCGTGCTGGGCGGTGCATTCGACAGCTTCGAGGACAAGGAGAAAGGCATGGGCCACCGGGCGCAATTTTTCGCCCCTTCGGGCAAATACGAAAGCTTCGCCGAGCACGTCCTGCATTTCGGCAGCGCCTGGCAAAACCGGCAAGCGAGCGCCGCCATGTCGCTTTTTGGCAATGACAGCAGCGCCTTCGACATCGCCGAACCGGAACTGCCCAAAGCCCAACCCTGGAGCCTCATCGAAAAACTGGAAAAGGAAAAGGAAGTCACCGGCATCTACATCAGCGGTCACCCGCTCGACGACTACCGCATGGAAATGGACAATTTCATCACCTGCACCCTCGAAGATTTGGAGGAGAAAAAAGGGCAACCCGTGAAGGTGGGCGGCATCGTGGTGAAGGCAACACATAAAATCAGTCAGAAGGGCACGGGCTGGGGTTCGTTCGTCATTCAGGATTATCATGGCACGATGGAAATCAACCTGTTCAGCGACGACTACATGAAATTCAAGGGCTTCTTCGAGCAAGGCAACTGCGTCTTCATCACTGGTAATTACGAGGCTCGTTGGGGCAGGGAGGACGAGTTCAGCCTGCGGGTGAAAGAGGTGACCCTGCTGGAAAATGCCGGGAAAAATCTCGCCAAGTGCATCACCGTGAAAATCAATTTGGAAGACCTGAACGCCAGCCTACTCGAGCGATTGGACGTGCTTTGCGACCGGCACAAGGGCAGCCAGCAACTCAAATTCACCTTGCTCGACCGGGGCAGCCGGACGAGTTTGTCGTTTGCATCGAAATCGAAGCGGGTGAACGTGAGCAATGAACTCACAACAGAATTTGCAAAACTGAACATTGAATACACTGTAAATTAAGATGGGAAGCTATTTTTGGCGCAAGAAAGGATGGGCTAAAAAAGAAAACGCACCTTGCGGTGCGTACAGCCGAGGGGACTACCCTCGGCGCTGTTTAAGTGATGCAAAGATAAGTGTCTTGAATTGATATATCACAACAAGACACAAAATTTTAGTAAACCTTGAAAAAAAATTTAACAAAACAGCATTTTTCACAAGCTCATTGCATTTGGTTAGTGGGAAAGCTGAACACATTTTTATGCGAGTAATCACCTACATTGATGGCTTCAATCTTTACTTTGGAATGAAGCAACAGTTTCAAAACAAGTATTTATGGTTAGACGTCGAAGCACTCTCGACAGCCCTGTTAGGATATAACCAAACACTGGCATCTGTAAAATACTTTACATCATTAGTTACGAACCAACCAGACAAAGAGAAGAGGCAAAGAACTTACCTCGATGCACTTAAAACGGCAACTGGATGCCAACTGTTCTACGGCAGGTACCAATCCAATATCATTGATTGCAAGACTTGTGGAAGCAAGTGGCCATCGCCCAAGGAGAAAATGACCGACGTGAATATTGCAACCCAAATGCTTATGGATGCTTACACCGATGCCTTTGATACCGCAATTCTTGTTTCAGGCGATACTGATTTAATACCACCAATACTTGCCATCAAACAACATTTTCCTCACAAAAAAATTGGAGTTGCATTTCCTCCTCAACGCCATTCCCTCGCTTTGGAAAATGTTGTGCATTTTAGTGTTATCATAGGGAAGAAAAAACTTAGAGATAGCCAACTGCCTAATTCCATTACAAAACCCGGCGGTTTTCAACTCATCCGGCCGAGTTCGTGGATATGAAATTTATCTAACCCTAACACAAATGAAAACTTTAAAATTTTCCCCGCTCGCCCACATTTTCTCACTTCTGCTCATTCCGTTTTGAAAGCAGGTGAGAAAACAATCCTGCTTGACCGGGGCAGCCGGATGAGCTTGTCGTTTTAATCGAAATCGAAGCGGGTGAACGTGGGGAATGATTTTGTGGCGGGGTTGGCGGGGTTGGGGGTGGAGTATGGAGTGGGTTAGGGAAATCAGTACCTTTGGCGAGTAAAAATTGAATAACCTAAATTGATGCGATATGCGAATTAAGCGATTGGAAATGAAGAACTTTCGAGGGTTCGAGGAGTTGGCGATTGACTTCCCGGAGGGGGAGGCGGGTTTGGCTGTTTTTGTGGGGGTGAATGGGGCGGGGAAGACGAGTGTGTTGGATGCACTCGGTAAACTCATAAATACAATAATAGCAGCTTCACAGAAACAAGAAAGTAAAGATTTTTTGTTGCAAGAGGATGATATGAAAATTGGCAGCCCAAAGACCGAAATTAGATTTGAGTTTGAAGTAAATGGCAATATTGAATCCATCAATATGGATATTGCAGCAAATGGCGCACAAGGCAAAACGTCCAGCCCATTAAGGCTCTCTCAAGTTACGGAGGAAACAATAATTCCCCTATTAGCCTACTACAAAACCAACAGAGAACCAGTCCAAAACGATATTGAAGAAGAAGGAAATGGTTGGAACGGGCGATTTTTTGCGTATAATAATGCCTTTGTTAAAATAGTGGATGACTTCAAGGATTTGTCAAAATGGTTTCGCTACGAAGAAGACCTCGAACAACAGGAAATAATTGACCGCGAGGATTTTAATTATGTCAATCAAAACTTACAAATCGTGCGGGAAGCTATAAGCAAGTCTTTGAAATCCTTTGATGTCCAGTTCAATAAATTGAGAGTCAGGCGTAAAAAAGCGGCGAAATTCGACTTTCGGGAACCATCGAAAGAATGGAGTTTGGCTATTTCCAAAAAGGATTTAGAACTAAAATTGGCTCAACTTTCAAGCGGTGAACGTACTTTGATTTCATTGGTTGCTGATATTTCCCGCCGTGCCACAATAGCTAATCCCCAAATGCCTAACCCGCTTATATGTGAGGGAGTTATTTTGATTGATGAAATTGAATTACACCTTCACCCAGAGTGGCAACGAAACGTTATTCCTGCTTTACGCAACACTTTCCCCAACCTCCAATTCATCCTCACCACTCACTCCCCCCAAGTCCTAAGCAACGTCAAACGTGAAAACGTCTTCGTGCTTGAAGACTTCAAACTGGTAAATACTCCTTTCACGTATGGCAGAGACAGCAACTCCATATTATGGGATTTATTTGGCGTGGAAAGCAGGCCTGATGAAGCGCAAAGGGATTTTAAAAAACTATATCGCCTGATTGACGACCTGGATAAAAAGGAGGAAGCCGAGACGTTTCTCGATAATTTAGAAGCTAAATATGGCGCAGACGACCCTGAATTAGTCAGAGCTGGAATGCACCTTAGATTTTTAACAACCTGACCTTACTTCAAATGAAGCATATCGAGAAAAGACTGAAAAATGAACCGGCTTCCTTGAAAGAAAAACGCTCCACACCTGGCGCTTCTTTCGATAGCTGCAATAAAGACGATATTAGAAACGCCTTGCTTAAAGAACAAGGCTATATCTGCGCCTATTGTATGCAAAGGATATCGCAGAATTTAAATGAGGAAGGCAAGACCGTGACAAAAATCGAGCATTATCAGGCGCAGAGCAGCGACAATTCTCTCCAACTCAATTATATGAATATGCTGGGAGTTTGCAGAGGAAACGAAGGAGAAGCAAAGAAACTTCAACATTGCGATACGGCAAGAGGCAATCAACGCCTGACCGTCAATCCTTTGGATGCCAATTGCGAAAGTTTGGTGAAGTATGAAACGTCAGGAGATATTTATTCAGACAATGAGAATGTAAATCATGATTTGACAGCTATATTGAAATTAAACAACCAACGCCTGGTTGAATATCGCAAAGAAGCCATAGATGCCGCTCGACAAGCTATGATGACAAGAGCAAATAAAAACAAAGAGCAAACTTGGAGCAAAAAAGATTTGACAGCCGAGATTAAAAGATGGAAATCCAGAGTTGAAGGCAAATTCGAGCCGTTTTGCATGGCTGCCGTTTATTACCTTGAACGTAAATTAGCCCGCCTCCCCTAATGCTCCTCTCCATCCTCATCGTCAACTTCAACGTCCGCCACTTCCTCGAACAGGCGCTTCTCTCCGTGCGCCGTGCGTCGCTCCCCCTTCAGGGGGCGGGGGGGGTGGAAGTTTTTGTCATAGACAACAACTCCTCCGACGACTCCGCCGACCTCGTGCGCCAGCGTTTCCCCGAAGTCAAACTTATTGTCAATCAACAAAATACCGGCTTCGCAGTCGCCAACAACCAAGCCATCCGCCAGTCCACCGGCAAGTACATTTTGCTGCTCAACCCCGACACCATCGTGCGGGAAGACACTTTTCAAAAATGCGTGGAATTCATGGAAACGTACCCCGACGCAGGCGGCTTGGGCGTGAAAATGATAGACGGCAGCGGCAAGTTTTTGCCGGAAAGCAAGCGGGGCTTCCCTTCGCCCTTCGTAGCGTTTTGCAAGACCTTCGGCTTGTCCGCCCTTTTTCCAAAATCGAAGACTTTCAACCGCTACCACCTCGGCTTCCTCGACCCCGAAGTAACGCACCCGGTGGACGTGCTGGCAGGCGCTTTCATGCTGCTACGCCGCGACGTTTTGGACAAAATTGGCTTGCTCGACGAGGCATTTTTCATGTACGGCGAAGACATTGACCTGTCGTACCGCATCGTGCAGGCGGGCTACAAAAACTACTATTTCCCCGGCACGACCATCGTCCATTACAAAGGCGAAAGCACCAAAAAAGGCAGCCTCAATTACGTCCGCACCTTTTACCAGGCGATGCTGATTTTTGCCAAAAAGCACTTCACCGGGCGGCAGGCGAGGCTGTTTGTTGCCATGATTTACGCCGCCATCTGGCTGCGGGCGGGCTTGACTTTGGTCGGCAATTTTTTCAAAAAAAGCCGCCTGCCCGTCCTCGACGGGGCACTGTTAGCCATCGGGCTGGTGCTGGCTAAGAACTTTTGGGCTAACTATTTTTACCAAGACCCCGGCTGGTTCAAGCCCGAATTTCTCTATTTCAACATCCCGCTTTACGTCGGCATTTGGCTCGCCACCCTGTTTTTCAGCGGCGGCTACGACGAGCCTTTCAATCTGCGCCGCCTGACTCGTGGGCTGCTGTTAGGCACGGTCGCCATCGCTGCTGTTTATGGTTTCCTGCCGCTTGAATTGCGCCCTTCGAGGGCGGTGATTGTGCTCGGCACGGGCTGGGCTTTGCTTACGCTGACCTTGCTTCGCACGGCATTTCATTTTTCAAAAACGGGAAATTTGAGCGTGGGCAAGGCTCGCCCCGCCAATTTGGTCATCGTTGGTTCGGCGGAAGAAAGCGAGCGGGTGCAGCAATTGCTGATAAAAGCAGGTGTGCGCAAAAACTTCATCATGACCGTGCCGCCTCCCGTGCCGCCAAACTCCAGTTTGGCGGAGTCACCCTCCGCCGAACTGGAGTTCGGCGGCACGGGTGAAATCGAAACAGCCGTCGAAATTTACAAGGTGGATGAAATCATCTTCTGCCTGAAAGACCTTTCGGCAGCAGCCGTCATGCACTGGATGCAGCGCCTCGGCGACCGGGTCGAATGCAAAACAGTGCCCGAAGGCAGCCAAAGCATCATCGGCAGCAGTTCGAAAAACACGGCGGGCGAATTGTACACCCTCGACGTGCGCTTCAACATTGCCGCACCGGCGGCACGGCGCAGCAAGAGGATGTCAGATTTGTTGCTGGCGGTTGTGTTTTTGATTTTAGCAGTGGGTTTGCTGCCATTTGTAAAGGATGGGCTGGGTTTTTTGAGGAATATTTTCCAGGTGCTTTTTGGCAAAAAAACCTGGGTAGGCTATGCGGTTGGCGGCGAGTCGGCAGCCAGTTTGCCAAAAATCCGACCGGGTGTTTTGGCTCCGGCAGATGCTTTTCCAGGCAGGCATTTCAGTGAAGAGACGGTGCGGCGGCTCGACTTTTTTTATGCTAAAGACTACGAACCCCGGCGAGATTTGGAAATCATTTCCAAGTGCCTGAGAGATTTAGGAAAAACGAGGTGATAGTTTTTGCGGCAGTAACTTTTTGAGAAAACGAGGCTTATGAACCTGCACCAACTAATTTTTGAAAATGAAAAAAATCTTCCTGCTTGCCGTCCTCGCAATTGTACCTGCACTTGTCATTTTGAAAGCGCAGGGGAGCCTTGACACCATATTTACTTTAGATAATAAAATGGAGTTCGTCCCTGCCATTGACCCCGAAGAATGGTCGTCGCCTTTCAAAGAAAGAATCGGCATGGCTGCCATGCCCTTCGATGTCATTGACTACCAGGGGAATTGGCATTCTTCCAAAAAATACCTCGGTAAAATCATCATCCTTTATTTCTGGAATATCTGGGATTGGGATTCCTGTGAAAAGCAAACTGCGGCGCTGAATAAACTGGTTGAGAAATACGGGAAGAAGGTGAAAGTGGTCTCTTTCGTCCGGGAAAGCATAGGCTCGGATGAAACCGAATTTTTACAAAAGCACCTCGTCAGTTTTCCAATTGTGCCTGATTCTTACGATTTCGCAGCAAGTTATCACGGCAACCAACTCGGTACGCCGCTCCTTTTTTTGATTGACGGGAAGGGATACTGGCGTAAAATCGGCAGAGACTTGGAGGGGTTTGAACGCTTGATTGAGGAATTGTAAACTTGTCTGACCTAAATATTTCTCCATGAAAAAATACTACCTGACGCTCGCTGCCTGCCTAATTTCTGCCCTCGCCATTTGCCAGCAAACGGAGCCTTTCAATCGTTTTTCGCTGAAAATAACCCCGACCAGCGTTTTCAATCCCAACCTCGCCTGCATCCTGACCGGCGTGGAGTTTCAGCCGCATCCCCGGCTTGGTATTCAACTCGAATATGGCTTTAAATTCCAGCCACTTTCCCTTTTCAATTGGCATTCGGACAAACACGATTGGCATTATCAAAAACTGAAAATGGCACTCCGGTGGCATTTTCTTAAAGCCGAAGAAGTCAGGCTTTTCGCTGGTTTCGAGGGTTTTTATTTTCCGCAGCGATACTTCAAAACGGACGATTATTTCCAGCCAGAAAATGGCGTGTACTATCAATATGACAAGTCAGTCATCAACAAAAATAGTTGGGGATTAAGCCTAAGTTCAGGTGTTAGCTATTGCTTCGGCAAGCATTTTTTCATAGAAATCTATGGCGGGCTTGGCGTAAAGTTTCTTTCCATCCGGCACCAGTTGACCAATGCCGTTGCCATTGACGGCGTGCCTTTCAACGAATGGTCATTTGGCGAAAAGGACACCCGGCAAGGCAATTGGGTCTTGCCATACCTGGATTGCGGCTTGAAAATAGGCTATGCTTTTGGGCAAATTCGCAGCAGCGGCAAACCTTTCTCCGAAAACTGAGCCTGCCCGGTTAAGAACTGGCAAACCTGCAAACACCGCCTACCTTCGCCGCCGTTTTTAAGGCATTTCAACCTATCGAATGAAGTCTGCTTCTTTTTACATTCTCCTCATTTTCAGCTTTTTGGCTTTGCCAGAACGAGCCGCCTGTCAATTCCGTCCCGGCGGCGGCGGCGGCGGCTTCTCGCAATTCCCTGGCGCAGGTGGCAGCAGTGGCGGCGCCAGCAGCCTCGGCGAAGTCACGCTCGACACCTCCGACATCTTCTATTTTTTTTCCAGCGACCTCAATCAGGTCTTTCCTTTCAGCGACAGCTTACTCGGCGAGTTTCAGCAGTACGACCCCATTCGGCGGCAACCCTACGATTTTGCGCACCTGAACAACCTCGGCTCGGCGCACCGACCGCTGTTTTTTCAACCTGCCTGGAGGCGGGGCTTCGACGTGGGTTTGCACCAGTTCGACCTTTACCAGCTTGAAAATCAGGATGTTCGGTTTTACAAAATCACCCAGGCATACACGCAGGCTTTGTATTCGCAAGGCTCTTCGCAAGGCGACGCCCTTTTCGACATCAAGTTCAGCCGGAACTTTGCGAAGGGGTTGAATCTGTCTTTGGAGCATCGCCGCATCAACAATGCGGGGGCTTACGATTACCAGCGGGCTTTGAATTCGAGCGTGGCGGCGGGCTTGTGGCTGCACAGTGAGGGCGGTCGCTACGACGGCTTTTTCACTTTTACCACTAACTCCATCCAGCAGGAAGACAACGGCGGCGTGTCGCAAAACCTGGCGGACACCTTGCTGCCGCCCTTCCGGGTGGAGGTGAATTTGCGCACGGCAAGCACCCGGTACTCGAACAAGGAGTTTTCGCTGACGCAATATTTCCGCTTGTCGGGAAAAAAAGAAAAGCCAATTCCGCCGGTCGCTCCGCCTGTGGATACGCTGCGAGATGCCGGTAAAATTCAAATCCAACCTGGCGGTCGTCCGCCGCAAAATCAAGCGCCGCCCACCCAAAAACCGGCTGCACCGCCTCAAAATCAAGTCCCACCGGGGCAAGCCAAACCTTCTCAGCCGCCTGTTCAACAGGCAATTCCATCCTTCGCCCAGCCTGAAATTCCGCCTGCGCCACCCAAGCGAACTTTTACGATTTTCCACCAAATCGCTTGGCGGACAAACAGTTACAAATTTTCCGACGCTGAACCGGACACGGCTTTCTACCAAAAATTCCTCGTGGACAGCCGGGGCTTGCGCCATTTTTTGGAGACCAAAAAGCTGGAAAACACTTTCAAACTTCAAACTTTCAAGCTGCGGCAAACGGAGGAAAACGGGCAGCGAAGGGTAGGCGAGGGCGACTTGCTCGAAGTCGGCTTGGTTCACGCCATCCATTTCGTTGACCAGGAACCGGTGGACACGCAGGCGCTGCACAACCTATTCCTCACTGGCAAGCTGAATTTTTCGGTCAAGGAGCGCCTGCGTTTTCAGACTTACGCCCACCTCGCCATCGGCAATAATGCAGGCGACTACCGCCTCGGCGGGGAGCTTTTTTTGAATTTTAAAAAGCTGGGAAACCTGCGGGCGGCGGTGGTCAATCAACTTTATTCGCCGACCCTTTTGCAACACCGGTTCTTTGTTTCGCAGCGAGAGGTTTGGAAAAATGACTTCCAGCGGACGCTGGAAACCAGCTTGTCGGGCACGTACTCGCTGCCGTCTTTTCATTTTTCGGTCACCGGGCAGTACCATTTGGCGAGCAACCGCGTGTATTTCGACACGGCAGCGATGCCTCGGCAAAGCGGCGCATTTAGCATCGTGCAACTCATAGTTCGCAAAGATTTTCACCTGTCGCCGTTGCACCTGGAAAACTGGATTGGCTTGCAGGAAGTGACTTCCGAGGTGCTGCCCTTGCCTCGTTTTTACTCGAAACACAGCCTCTATCTGGAGGGGAAAATTTTCAAAAAAGCCATGCTCGCCCGCCTGGGTTTGGATGCTCGCCTGGCTTCGGGCTACTTGCCACCGGCATATCATCCGCTGACGGGGCAGTTTTACCTGCAAACCGAGCAAACCTTGCCATTTACGCCTCTGCTCGATGCCTTCCTGAACTTCAAAGTGAAGACTTTCCGCTTCTTTTTTAAGGTGGAAAACGTGCTGCCATTTTTGACCGGCGACTATTATTTCCAAACGGCGGACTACCCGTTGGCTTACGGTTTCGGCAATGGCGGCTTGCGGATGGGCATTTCGTGGCGCTTGGTGGATTAGAAAGTCTTGGAGAAGGGTGATTTTTGGGAGAGAAATTGGGATGTTTCATTTGTTGGTTTGCAGTTGGGCGAAAAGCTGACAGGTGGTTTTTGGATGTTTCCGTTGAAAAATTGAA